>CAZHWG010000057.1:0-8512 GCA_964535925.1 uncultured Sphingorhabdus sp. | reverse complement strand
TGCGTTCGCGGTCCATCGCCGCGTCCTGCCGCAAATCGGCGCGCGGCGAAAGGGACAAGACTGGCGCAGGCGGTGATCGTAAAGGATATTCGATCCGATCTGCGCCGCCATGCGTGCGGCGGTCCGGACACTATTTCCGGCGAGCGGTTCGCAGCGATCCTGGCGGGCGACGACGCGGCCGGCATCGATCCCGGCAAAGCCGCGCGAGACGAGCGCGGGGTTGCGCGCGATTTCGGCGCACATCGCCTCGAAGCGGCCGATCACCATGCGATTGGGTCGGGTGCGCGCGCGATTGAGCATTTCGAAGCTGTGCGTGACGATCGTCTGGGCGCTCATGTCCTGAGCGGCGGCGTGGCGCAGCATCGCACGCAGTTCCCACACCGACATCGCACAGATTTGCGCGGGCCGCCGGGCGCCCCCCGCGCGTCCGACGATCGACACGGGCATCTCGACAATGCCCTTGTGACGCAACGGTTCGATCGTGTCGCCGGGCAGGTCGATGGCGCACACGGAATCGTCGATGACGCTGTTGAAACTGCTGTCATAGGGAATACCGAGCGCCTTGAGCGCGGCGAGCGTCGCCTCGTTCGCGCCGAAATTTCCCGCGCGAAACGCAATCGGCCATGGCGCGCCCGCGGCGACGAGCAGCTTGAGCGCGGTACCGAGCAGCTTTTTCTGATCGCCGTTCGAATAATCACCGATATTGCGCCGGACTTCGCCCGACACTGGCGTCAGCTTCGCCCATTGCAGCCACTCGGTGTGGATATGCAGCTGGACCTCATGGCCGCGCGCGACAATCGGCCCGACGATGTCGGCAAGGAAGTCGGCACCATAAACGAGCGCAGGCATCGGATCGACGAAGAACACCCCGGTCAGCCCATAGTCGTCGAACCGGTCCATCATCCAGCCGATGCCGTATTCGCCGACCGGGGTTCGCCCCAGGATCGACGAGGCAAAATTGTCGGCGAGCGAAACGCCCTGCTGGTGGAGTCCCGCCGACAGCTCGGTATCGATCGTGATCAGAACGCTGGTCATTTGGGCAGCCTCCTCCCCACTCCGGAGAGCCTCGTGCGGTAGCGCAAAAGAGTTAAGACCGCGTTGGCCGGGCGTCGCACACCCTCGCAATCGCCCGCCGGGCGCGCTATATGACGTCCCATGAACAAATATGTGACGATAACCGATGCCCATGCGCCCGTGCGCGACGGCGCCATCAAACTCTACGGCGAAGAGGGTTTCGTCGGCATGCGAAAAGCCGGACGGATTGCTGCCGAGGTGCTCGACGCGCTCGTCCCGCACGTCGTTCCCGGCGTGACGACGGGCGAAATCGACGACCTCGTGCGCGAACACTTCCTGCGCGAGGACGTGCTGCCCGCAACCCTAGGTTATCGCGGCTTCACGCACAGCTGCTGCACGTCGATCAACCATGTCGTCTGTCACGGCATCCCCGGCGATCGTGTCCTCAAGGACGGCGATATCGTCAATATCGACGTTACCGGCATCGCCGACGGCTGGCATGGCGACACCAGCCGGATGTTCCTCGTCGGCGACGTCAGCGTCAAGGCGCGCCGCCTCGTCGATGTTACCTACGAATGCCTGATGCTCGGTATCGAACAGGCGCAGCCGGGCAACACGATGGGCGATGTCGCGCATGCGATCCAGCGCCACGCCGAAAAGCACCGCTATGGCATCGTCCGCGATTTCTGCGGCCACGGCCTCGGTCGACTGTTCCACGATTCGCCCGAAGTCGTCCATGTCGGCGAACCCGGTACCGGACCCGAACTGAAGCCGGGCATGTTCTTCACGATCGAACCGATGATCAATATCGGCAAGGCGGCGGTCAAGGTGCTCGACGATGGCTGGACCGCGGTCACGCGCGACCGCAGCCTGTCGGCACAGTTCGAACATTCGATCGGCATCACCGAAACGGGCCACGAGATCTTCACCAAAAGCCCCAAGGGGCTCGACCGGCCGCCATACTGACGTCGCGCGCGCTGTTCGCGCCGCTGCATTTGCCCTCACCGGCATGTCGCTCTATCGTCCGGGCAACGGACAAGAGCAGCGGGAGCAACGGGTGACGGGCAAGGGCCAGCGCGGCGGGCGGATCGATCGATGGGCGATAGCCGGCCTTGCCGCGCTCGCGATGCTTGGCGCCTGCAAGGACAAGCCCTCCGAGCCCCAGCCCGTCAACCAGGAAACGCGCCTCGCTGCGGGCGCCGCGCGTGTCGATGCCGACTATCTCGCCAGCGGCGGCGACGGACGCGACTGGCCCGCGACCGGGTTCAGCTATGCGGGCCAGCGCTTCAGCCCGCTCGACACGATCGATGCGCGCAACGTCGACCGGCTCGGAATCGCCTGGTTTGCCGACCTGCCCGACCATATGGCGCAGGACGCCACTCCGGTCGTCGTCGACGGGGTGATCTATGTCGCCGCCGCGCGATCGAAGGTTGCCGCTTTCAATGCCATAGACGGCGAATTGCTGTGGGATTACGATCCGCGTCTCGCCTCCGATTTTCCCGCACTCGATCCGTGGTGGATCGCCAACAATGGTATCGCGCTGTGGAAGGGCAAGCTGTTCACCACGACGCTCGACGGGCGGCTGACCGCGCTCGATGCCAAGACCGGCATTCCGCTGTGGAGCATCCAGGCCGCGGAAAGGGGCCAGCGCGTTACGAGCGCGCCCGTGGCAGTCAAGAACCTCGTCATTATCGGCAGCGGCGGAGGCGGCACGCGCGGATCGATCGCCGCCTATGACATCGTCAACGGAACGCTCCGCTGGCGCTTCTTCACGACGCCCAATCCGACTGGCGAGGCAGACGGTGCGGCGAGCGACCCGATGCTTGCAGTGGCAACCGCGACCTGGTCGAAGGAGGGCGACTGGCGGACTGGCGGCGGCGGCGGTGCGGTCACCGACGCGATCGCCTATGACGCCGATCTCGACCAGCTCTATTTCGGTACCGGTGCCGGCGTGCCGAGCGATTACGCGCGTCGATCGGGCGGCAGTGGCGACAATCTGTTCATCTCGTCTATCATTGCGGTCAAACCAGAGACCGGCGAATATCTCTGGCATTTCCAGGAAACCCCCGCCGCCGCGCACGATTTCGGCGCGGCCGACCCGATCATCCTCGCAACGCTCCCGGTCGACGGGACGCCGCGAAAGCTGCTGCTGCACCCGTCGGGCAACGGCTATCTCGTCGCGCTGGCACGCGAGGACGGCGCGCTGGTCTCGGCGGTGCCGCTGGCCAAGGATGTCGCCTGGGCAAAGGGCTATAGCGCGGCAGGCCGTCCGATCGCGCCCGACCCGGCCAAGCCCGATCTGAAGCCGAAAAAGAGCCAGACGCCGATCACCCCGATCGTCGCGCAGCCAGCGCTCGGCTGGCGCGACGGCGCTGCCGCGAGCTTCGATCCCTCGACCGGGCTTGCCTATGTTCCGGTCCAGCGACCGCAACCCGCGCCGCTGCCGATGGACGACGACAACGCACCCCCGGCCCCGCTCTATGGCAAGGGGGCGCTCGTTGCTCTGTCGCCGCTTTCGGGCCAGGTCGCCTGGTCGTCGGATCGCGCGATGGGCGGCGGCGTGCTGTCGACTGCGGGCGGGCTGGTATTCCAGGGGGCGCGCGACGGCAGCTTCGTCGCCTATGGCGCCGCCGACGGGAATATCCTGTGGCAAAGCCGGCTTCGCGGCCAGATCACGGGCGCGCCTGCCACATTCCTGTCGGGCGATACGCAGATGGTAGCCGTCTTGACCGGCGCGCCGACCATCATGCCTGACGCGAAACGGACCGTGGCGAACGACGAGACGGCGGAACCGGCACGCCCGCAAGGTCGCCGCTCACGTCTCGTTGTCTTTGCCTTGGGCGGCAAGCGCCAGCTGCCGCCACTGCCCGAACCTGCCCCCGATCCGGCGCCCGCGGTCATCCCAGGCGAGGGGCAACCACGAGCCAGAAACGATTAAATCTTAGGCAGTTGAACGCCCGTATGCCTTCGAATTGGGCAGCGGAAGGGGTAGCATCAACGCATGGCTGCGCCGCGCGGCTTGGCATCGATCTTGCTCATCCGCGGGCAAGCGCGGACGACGCACACCGTCCGTTCGCGCGCCAGACGCGCCAGATACGCAGCAAGGTAAGACCGAATGAAAAAGATCGAAGCGATCATCAAGCCGTTCAAGCTCGACGAAGTGAAGGAGGCGCTGCACGAGGTCGGCGTCAGCGGCATCACCGTCACCGAGGCCAAGGGCTTCGGACGGCAAAAGGGCCATACCGAACTCTATCGCGGGGCCGAATATGTGGTCGACTTCCTGCCCAAGGTGAAGCTCGAGATTGTCGTCGAATCGGCGCTCGCCGAACGCGTCGTCGAAGCGATTGCCGCCGCCGCGCAGACCGGCCGGATCGGCGACGGCAAGATTTTCGTTACCAATATCGAAAGTGCGCTGCGCATCCGTACCGGCGAAAAGAACGAAGAGGCGCTCTAACCTTTTATCCGTATCAATTTCAGATACTTCAAGAACAGAGGACACCCCCCATGGCCGATACCGCAAAACACATTCTCAAACGCATCAAGGACGAGGAGATCGAGTGGGTCGACCTGCGCTTCACCGATCCCAAGGGCAAGTGGCAGCACCTGACGATGTGCGCGAGCGTGATCGACGAGGACAGCCTCGAGGACGGCCTGATGTTCGACGGGTCGTCGATCGCCGGGTGGAAGGCGATCAACGAATCGGACATGATCCTGATGCCCGATACCGATGCCGTCTATGTCGACCCGTTCAGCGCGACGCCGATGCTCGTCGTTATCTGCGACATCGTCGAACCCTCGACCGGCGAAGGCTATGCGCGCGATCCGCGGACCACCGCCAAGCGCGCCGAAAGCTACCTCGCATCGACCGGGATCGGCGACACGATCTATGTCGGCCCCGAAGCCGAATTCTTCATGTTCGACGATGTCCGCTTCGAGGACGGCTATGCCGGTTCGGGCTACAAGATCGACGATATCGAGCTGCCGACCAATTCGGGACGCCAGTATGAAGGCGGCAACATGGGCCACCGCCCCGGCGTCAAGGGCGGCTATTTCCCCGTTGCGCCGGTCGACAGCGCGATCGACATCCGTGCCGAGATGGTCTCGACGATGATGGAAATGGGTCTGCCGATGGACAAGCACCATCACGAGGTCGCCCCTGCGCAGCACGAGCTCGGGCTCACTTTCGGCACGCTGACGCAGACCGCCGACCGCATGCAGGTCTACAAATACGTCGTCCACCAGGTCGCGCACGCTTATGGCAAGACCGCGACCTTCATGCCCAAGCCGATCAAGGACGATAACGGATCGGGCATGCACACGCACATGTCGATCTGGAAAAAGGGCGACCCGCTGTTCGCCGGCAACGGCTATGCCGGCCTCAGCGAAACCTGCCTGTTCTTCATCGGCGGCGTCATCAAGCACGCCAAGGCATTGAACGCCTTCACCAACCCGTCGACCAACAGCTACAAGCGCCTCGTCCCAGGCTTCGAAGCGCCCGTCCTGCTCGCCTATTCGTCGCGCAACCGTTCGGCGAGCTGCCGCATTCCCTATGGCACCGGATCGAAGGCGAAACGCGTCGAGTTCCGTTTCCCCGACGCGATGGCCAACCCGTATCTGTGCTACGCCGCGCTGCTGATGGCGGGGCTCGACGGGATCCAGAACAAGATCCACCCCGGCGACGCGATGGACAAGAACCTCTACGACCTGCCGCCAGAGGAACTCACCAACGTGCCGACGGTGTGCTCGTCCCTCGCCGAAGCGCTCGACAGCCTCGATGCCGACTACGAATTTCTGCTCAAGGGCGACGTCTTCTCGAAGGACCAGATCGACGCCTATGTCGATCTGAAGCGCGAAGAGGTCCAGCGGCTCAACGTCACCCCGAGCGCGGTCGAGTTCGAGATGTACTACAGCGCCTGACGCCGAAAATCGTCGAACGAAGAGAAAAGGCGTCCCGGCAACGGGGCGCCTTTTTCGCGTCCGGATATAAAATCGGCCTCGCCCGTTGATCGCGCAGAGGAGTTCCCATGACCAAACCGCTCAACGCGATCGCGCTCAACTGCACGCTCAAATCGAATGAATCCCAAAAGTCCTCGACCGACGCGATGATCGGCGTGCTCGCCGAGCATTTCGCCGAACACGATGTGACGCTGACCGAAACGATCCGGATCGCGGCGCACGACGTCAAATGGGGCGTTTCGGCCGACGAGGGCAAGGGCGATGCCTTGCCCGCGATACGCGCCAAGATCCTCGCCGCCGACATCCTGATCTTCGGCACGCCGATCTGGATGGCTCAGCCCTCATCGGTCGCCAAGCTGGTGCTCGAACGGATGGACGCCTTTCTCGGCGAGACCGACGATCACGGCCGCATGCCGAGCTATTCGAAGGTCGCCGTCATGGCGATCGTCGGCAATGAGGATGGCGCCCACAACGTCACCGCGCAGGTCGGCCAAAGCCTCAACGACACCGGCTGGACCATCCCCGCGGTCGCTGCCTGCTACTGGGTCGGCGAGGCGATGCACGGCATCGATTTCCAGGACCTCGAACACCGGCCGCAAAAGGTCACGCAAACCGCCAAGATGGTCGCGAGCAACGCGGCCCATCTTGCGCGGCTGCTCAAAAACGCGCCTTATCCGGGTTGAACATTGTGCCGTCCATCGCGAGGTGGTCGGGAACGAGAGATGAACCATGCCGATCGATTACGACACCATGATGTCCGCGCGCCGCGCGCTTCCCTTAGCGCTTGACACGGGCCTGGCGCTCGCGGGGTGCAATGGCGACAGCGCCGATCGCAACGCCGCCGCGGCCAACGAGACCGTCGTCATCAACGACGAACCCAATGAGATGGCTATGGCGGGCAACGACGACATCGCGGTCTATTCGCCCGAAGAAGTGCGGCGATACCTGTCGGGCGACGACGCGGTCGGCAAGCGGTTCGAACTCGACCGCGTCACCTTCGCCTCGGGTTCTGCCACGCTCGATGCCGCCGCGAAGGCGCAGATCACCGATGTCGCCAACGTGCTCAAGGACTTCCCCACCGCGGCCATCACTGTCACCGCCTTCGCCGATCCCGAAGGTACTGTAGAGGACAACCGCAAGCTCGCCGCCGACCGCGCGCTCGCGGTCCAACAGGCGCTCGGAGCCGCAGACATTCCCGACACCGCGGTTAACATGATAATCGGCGGGGAGATCGGCACATCGATCAGGCGCGAGAAGCGCCGCGTCGAATTCATGGTCGAGCGGCGCTGACGCCGCCCCGACCCCTTACCCTTCATCTGATACCGAGGACCAAATCATGCGCGAACAGCTCCAGCACTATATCGACGGCCAATGGACCGACAGCGATGGCAGCGAACGGATCGAGGTGATCAACCCGGCGACCGAAGAGCCTTGCGCGGTCATCACCGCGGGCACGGCAGCCGATGTCGACAAGGCGGTCGCTGCCGCGCGCAAGGCGTTCGAAAGCTTCTCGCAGACGACGCGCGAAGAACGCGGCGAACTGCTCGGCCGGATCATCGAAGAATACAAGAAGCGCATGCCCGACATCGCCAGATCGGTGTCGGAGGAAATGGGCGCACCGATCAGCTTCGCTTCGACCGCACAGGTCGGCGCGGGACTGTCGCACTTCATCGGCGCGGCCAAAGCACTCGCCGATTTCGAATTCGAAACCGACGTGCGCGGCAACACGATCCGTCACGAACCGATTGGCGTCGTCGGCATGATCACGCCGTGGATCTGGCCGCTGAACCAGATCACCGCCAAGGTCGGCCCGTGCATCGCTGCGGGCAACTGCATGGTGCTCAAGCCATCGGAAGAATGCCCGACCAACGCCACCATCCTCGCCGAGGTGATGGACGCCGCGGGCGTCCCGCCGGGCGTCTTCAACCTCGTCCAGGGTCGCGGGCCAGAGGTCGGCGCGGCCATCTCGGCGCATCCCGATATCGATATGGTCAGCTTCACCGGATCGACGCGCGCCGGCATCGAGGTCGCCAAGGCCGCGGCCACGACGGTCAAGCGCGTCCACCAGGAGCTCGGCGGCAAGGCACCCAATTTCGTCCTCGAAGGCGCCGATATCGAAACCGTGCTGCCGCCGACGCTGCAGGGTGTGATCGCCAATTCGGGGCAGAGCTGCATCGCTCCCACGCGCCTGCTGGTCCACGCCAGCGATGCCGAGCGCGTCGAGGCGTTCACCAGGAAGGTGTTCGAGGGCGTCAAGGTCGGCGACCCAGCCAGCGAGGGTGGTCATATCGGCCCGCTCGTCAACAAGGCGCAGTTCGACAAGGTCCAGGGCCTGATCCAGTCGGCGATCGACGAGGGCGCGCGCGTCGTCACCGGCGGCACCGGCCTGCCCGAGGGGACCAACCGCGGCTATTTCGTCCGCCCGACGGTGCTCGCCGACGTCACCCCCGACATGCGCATCTGGCGCGAGGAAACCTTCGGTCCCGTCGCGACGCTGCCGACTTACGCCGATGTCGAGGAAGGCGTGCGGCTGGCCAACGAT
>CAZHWG010000056.1:0-8533 GCA_964535925.1 uncultured Sphingorhabdus sp. | reverse complement strand
GTCTATAATAAAGCACGGTTCATCGCACGTTCAATCGATCTGACCCAGATCAACGTCGCGACGATAACCGCGCAGGCGAGGAAAGGACAGGCCGATGGACCACGACGAAACCACGCATACTTCACAACGGGGCGCTTTGCTCGGGAGCTGGCCGGGCATAGTGCTCGGCTCGGTCGCGATTTTCTCGCTCGGTATCGTCACCAGCGGCTATCTGCTTGGCGATGGCCTGCGTCGCGCCAAGGCGGCCGAGCGCGCGGTAACGGTTCGCGGCGTTTCGGAGCGCGACGTCGTCGCCAATACCGCCACCTGGTCGATCGGTTTCTCGCAACAGGGGCCGACGCTGGCCGCTACCCAGCCGCAGGTCGCGCGACAGGCGCAGGCGGTCCGCAAATTCTTCCTCGAGGCCGGATTCAAACCGGTCGAGATCAGCGATACGGGAATCAACGTGTCACGCGAACGCGACTATAATTCGAGTATCGAGCATATCGTTATCAGCCGCAGGATCGGTGTGAAGAGCGACGATATCGCGCGAATGAAGGCGGCGTTTGCCAAACAGGCCGAGCTGGTCGCGGCGGGCGTGCCGCTGACCGACAGCAACATCAGCTACACCTTTACCGAACTCGACAAGGTCAAGCCCGCGATGGTCGCCGAGGCGACGCGCGACGCGCGCGAATCGGCCCAGCAATTCGCCAAGGATTCGGGCGCAAGAGTGGGCGGGATCAAGGCGGCGACGCAGGGCTATTTCTCGATCCAGGCGCGCGACGGCGAAGGCGATTACGGGTCGGGCGACACGCCCAACAAGAAGGTCCGCGTCGTCACGACGGTCGAGTTCTACCTCGACTGAGGTGCCGACGGGCTTTCGGGCGCGGGCGCTTGCGCCGAGGCATCGGCGGCGGTGAGCTGCGACAGGTTGGCGCGCGCACTGTCGGCTTCTGCGCTTTGCGGCGCGGCGGCGACGACCGATTGCCAGTTCGCCCGCGCGGCGGCTTCACGGCCCGACAGGACCGCGATATTGCCCGCTTCGAGCATGACCGCGGGATCGGTCGGGGCGAGCCGCGCAGCCTCAGCAATGTAGGTTGCCGCGGCAGACAGGTCGTCCTGGCGGCGCGCGAGCGTCGCCGACAGCAGCCAGGTCAGCGGGTCGGCGGCGGCATCGGCCCGCGCGCGCTCAAGATCGCTGGCCGCTCCGGCAAGATCGCCCGTCGCAACGCGCGCGCGAGCACGGTCGAGATGGACTTCGCCGAGCGCGAGGCCGGTCAGCGTCGCGCGGGCAAGCGCGGCATCGAAATACTGGGTCGCGGTTCGTGTTTCTCCGTTCGCCAGCGCGGCGTTGCCGGCGAGCGCCCAGACGCTGGCGGCGCCGGGATCGCGGGCGACATCGGCCTCGCTCGCGGCGCGCGCGAAGACGCCCGCCGCAGCGGCGAAGTCGCCCCCTTGCGCATAAGCAAGACCAAGGCACTGGCGCGCGCTCCAGTCGCCGCCCCGACTGATCCATTTGAGCGCGGTATGGGTCGCCGCCGCGGGATCGTCATTGGCCTGTTTCAGGCAGGCGTCGAGCGCCGCGCTTTTCGTGACCCCCGCGTCGGAGGTCTTTTCGGGAACGTCATCGCGGCCGGGGATCATGATCGGCGCGGGTTCGTAAATGCCCGGCGATGCGCTCTGCATCGCTGTGGCCAGCAAGAGGCTTGCGAAGATCATGGTGTTCGGGGTCCTTCGATCGGTGCGACGAGGCGCGCCAGCGTCGCGAGCAGCAGCGCGATATCGCGCTCGCGCGACAGGCGGTGATCGCCGTCCTTGACGAGGACGACCTGCACATCGTCTGAACGCAGCCGATCGGCGAGCCGGAGCGAGACGTCCCACGGCACGTCGGCGTCGCGCTGACCGTGCAGCAGGCGGACGGGGCAGTCGATCGCGATGGAATCACCAAGAACACGGTTGGCCTCGCCCGAGTCAAAGAAGCCGCGCGTCGTGACGTAGGGTTCATCCGAATAGGGCGTCGCTTCCTCGAGCCGGCCGGTCGCGCGGATCGTCGCCTTGTCGGCGTCGCTGAAGCCCCAGTCGGTGAAATCGGGCGCGGCGGCGATCCCGACGAGCCCGGCGACGCGCGTCCCGAGCCGCAGCGCGACGAGCAGCATAAGCCAGCCGCCCATCGACGACCCGACAAGGATCACGGGTCCGTCGACCAGCTGCTCGATCAGGAAGACGACATCGTCGCGCCAGTCGTCGAGCGTCTGGTCGGTGAATGCGCTGCCACTCGACCCGCAACCGGCATAATCGAGCAGCAGGCAGGCTCGACCTTCACCCTGCGCCCAGTCGAACACCGCGCCGGCCTTGCCGCCGTCCATGTCGGACATATAGCCGGGCAGGAAGACGAGCGTCGGCGCTTCGCTCTCCGCCGCGAAATGACGATAAGCGAGGTGTTCGCCGTTGGGCCGATCGAGGAATCGCAGCTCGGTCACGGGCGAGTTCTGATGGCACTGCACACCAGCGATAAATCTGCATGCCGTGACACGGAAAGCGTGACCCTGGCCCATCGGGCTTCACGCGGGTCGCGATAGAAGTGTGACCTTGTTTCGACCGGCGCGCATTGCGAAGGAGCGGCACGGCGGGGAAGCGGATGAAGGAGCATGGGCCGCACCCTATCAGAGGGCGATATTTGTAGGAAAGACGCAAATCCCTCCGACCAACAGGGACTCCCCGGCGCGAACCTGTCAGTCGCGCAGGAAAATCTCTTCGATCGCCATGCCGAAGACGTCGGCGATGCGGAAGGCGAGCGGCAGCGAGGGATCGTATTTGCCCGTCTCGATCGCGTTGACGCTCTGGCGCGAGACCTCGAGCCGCTCGGCTAGGTCGGCCTGGCTCCAGCTTTTTTCGGCGCGCAAAACCTTGAGGCGGTTGTTCATTCGCTTGCTCCCGTCCGGTCGCGATAGCTCATCCAACCTTGCGACAGGCCCATTCCGATCGCCCAGATCGGTACCGCCCACCAGCCTTGCGCATGCGGCACGATGTCGAAGGTTTCCAGGAAGCCCCAGAACGATGCGACACCGAGCAGCAGGCCGAGTCCGGCGAGCGATGCCATCGACGCGCGGTGGCGCAGATATTCGTCCTGCTCCTCGACAAGATAGCGCCCCATCGCCCAGATCATGCCGAATATCGGCAGCACGGGAAGCATGGCGATGGCAAAGCCCAAGCCGGTCGTCAGGTCCATTTTCCGGTCGATCGTGATGGCGATGCCGAGACCCAGAACATAGAGAGCCGAGCTAATCCCGATCCGTTTGGTATAGCGGATAGCGGCGGCGCTATTGCTGGCGCAGCCGGGGCCCATCGCTTTCATCGAACGAATCATCGGAACCAGCAGGAGCATCGAAAGCGCAAACCACAAGAAGGCGGTCGTCGGATTGATCGCATCGGTCACCTTCAGCGCGGCGATAACGCCGGCCGAAGCGAGAAAAAGACCGACCCAGACGCCGGGGCGCGTGCGTTGCCTGCCAGCCATCGTCACGCCTCCACCACTTTGCAGCAACGCCCGCGACCGCCGATCGACAGCCAGGCGAGCGCAGGCATGACGATGAGCAAGGTCGTGGCGACATCGCGCTCGATCGTTCCAAACCGTGCCGCGATCGCCATGGCGAGAATTGCGGATGCCCATAACAGGGCTTGCTGGATCCTGGTCATAGTAAACCTCCCTTTTCAAACTGTATGGTGTCCTTTACATGACGATTCGTGCGTATGTCAAGCGTCATAGACATAATGTCGTGAACCCTTGGCTTGGGGCACGGTGCCGATTGACCAAATGTGCGGATGGTCTAGGGAATTCGCGCATGACCAAGATGATCACGATAACCCTTCCCGACGGCTCCGCACGCGAGGTCGAGCCCGGAACGACGCCCGCCGACATTGCCGCGGCGATCGGCCCCGGCCTGGCCAAGGCCGCGCTCGCCGCGCGCGTCGACGGCGAACTCGTCGATATCGGCCGGCCGATCGAGGCCGACGCCGCGCTGGCGCTGGTGACGAGCCGCGACGAAAAGGATGCGCTCGAACTCGCCCGCCACGATTACGCGCACGTCCTCGCCGAGGCGGTCCAGGCGCTGTGGCCCGATACGCAGATTACCTTCGGTCCCGCGACCGACGACGGTTTCTATTACGATTTCGCGCCGAGTGCCGAACGCGGCCCGTTCACCGAGGACGACCTGCCGGTGATCGAGGACAAGATGCGCGAGATCATCGCCGCCGATCAGCCGCTGATCCGCGAAGTGTGGAGCCGCGCCGACCTGATCGCGCGCTGGCAGGCGAAGGGCGAGACCTTCAAGGCCGAATGGGCCGCCGAACTGCCCGAGAACGAGACGCTGACGGTCTATCGATCGGGAACCGGCGAAGACGCATGGCTCGACATGTGCCGCGGGCCGCATCTCGCCTCGACCGGCCGGCTCGACCCCAAGGCGTTCAAGCTGACCAAGGTCGCGGGCGCATACTGGCGCGGCGACCAGAACAACCCGCAGCTGAGCCGCATCTACGGCACCGGCTGGCTCGACAAGAAGCAGCTCGCGGCGCATTTGATGCGGCTCGAGGAGGCAGCCAAGCGCGACCATCGCAAGATCGGCCAGGAGATGGACCTGTTCCACCTCCAGCACGAGGCGCAGGGCAGCGTCTTCTGGCATCCCAAGGGCTACCTGATCTGGCGCGAGCTCGAGGCCTATATGCGCCGCAAGCTCGACGCGGCGGGCTATGACGAGGTCAAGACGCCGCAGCTGATGGATGCCAAGCAGTGGGAGCAGTCGGGCCATTGGGGCAAGTATCGCGAGAACATGTTCGTCGTCCCTGACGAGATCCCCCATGTTCCCGAAGAGGGCGCCGACGACGATACCCCGGTGATCACCGGCGATGCCGACATGATGGCGTTGAAGCCGATGAACTGCCCCGCGCATATCCTGATCTTCAAACAGGGGATCAAGTCGTACCGCGACCTGCCCGTTCGCATGGCCGAGTTCGGCTGCTGCCATCGCAACGAGCCGCACGGCGCGCTGCACGGCATCCTGCGCGTGCGCCAGTTCACCCAGGACGACGCGCATATCTTCGTCACCGAGGAGCAGTTGATCGAGGAGGTGCGCGATTTCTGCGACCTGCTCGACGAGGTCTATCGCGAGCTCGGCTTCGAGAGCTACGCGATCAAATTGGCGCTGCGCCCCGACGCGCGCTACGGCTCCGACGCCGAATGGGACAAGGCCGAGCAGCAGTTGCGCGACGCGGTCAAGCTCGCCGGGCGCGATACCGAAGAATTCGGCTGGGAAGAACTGCCCGGCGAAGGCGCATTCTATGCGCCCAAGCTCGAATTCCATCTCTCCGACGCGATCGGCCGGACGTGGCAGGTCGGCACGATCCAGGCCGATACCGTGCTGCCCGAGCGGCTCGACGCGAGCTATGTCGGCGAAGACGGCGAGCGCCATCGCCCGGTCATGCTCCACCGCGCGATCCTCGGCACCTTCGAACGCTTTATCGGCATCCTGATCGAGCATCATGCGGGCAGGTTCCCGCTGTGGCTGGCGCCGGTCCAGGCGGTCGTCGCGACGATCGTCTCCGACGCCGACGATTATGCCAATGAGGTGGTGGCGAAGCTCAAGGCGGCGGGCATCCGCGCCGAGGCCGACACGCGCAACGAGAAGATCAACTACAAGGTGCGCGAGCACAGCCTCGCGCATGTCCCCAACCTCCTCGTCGTCGGCAAGCGCGAGGCCGAACAGGGCACGATCGCGCTGCGCCGGCTGGGCAGCGACGAGCACCAGAAGGTGATGACCCTCGACGAGATGATCGCGACCTTGCGCGACGAGGCAACGCCGCCCGATCGCCGGGGCGGCTGAACGCTCTGCTCTTCCTATGCCCCGCCAAATCGGCTAAAGCCCGCCCGCTGCACCGTCGCAGCTGCTAAAGGAGACTCCGCTATACCCCCGCCAGTTCGCCGCCCGATGGGCCAGCAAATGCCCAAGCACGGCCCCCGATTCAACGAATTCATCCAGTCGCCCAAGGTTCGCGTCATCGACGAGAATGGCGAGAATCTGGGTGTCATGCTGACCGAAGAAGCGATGGAGCAGGCCGCTGCGGTCGGCCTCGACCTGGTCGAGGTATCGCCCAACGCCGATCCGCCGGTCGCCAAATATCTCGACGTCGGCAAGTTCAAATACGAGGCGCAGAAAAAGGCGAACCTCCAGCGCAAGACGCAGAAGACGCAAGAGATCAAAGAGATCAAGATGCGTCCGAACATCGACGATCACGATTACGACACCAAGATGAAGAAGGTCGTCTCGTTCATCGAGGACGGCGACAAGGTGAAGGTCACCTTGCGCTTTCGCGGTCGCGAAATGTCGCACCAGGAGCTCGGCATGGCGCTGCTCCAGCGCGTCGCCGAACAGACCAACCCGATCGCCAAGGTCGAAGCCTATCCGCGGCTCGAAGGCCGCCAGATGCTGATGGTGCTGTCGCCTAAATAACCGCTCGCAAGAGTGTCACGCTGCCAAGACCGCGCCCGGTGAAAATCAGGGCGCGGTTTTTGCCGTGTAGAGCGCGGGCAGCAGCGCCTTGAGGTTGGCGAGCTTGGGCGCGTCCCAGCGCACGATGTAGCCGTGGCTCGGATGGGCGGCCATGAAGTCCTGGTGATAGGCCTCGGCGCGATAGAATCCCTTGTTGGCTTCGATCCGCGTGACGATCGGGCGCGCATAATAGCCGCCCTTGCCGAGCTGGGCGATATAGCGCTGCGCGACCCTGGCCTGCGCCGCGTTGGTCGGGACGATCGCGCTGCGATACTGCGTCCCGCGATCGGGACCCTGGCGATTGAGCTGGGTGGGATCGGCGACGACCGAGAAATAGACGCGCAGCAGGTCGCCATAGCTGACGACGCGCGGGTCGTAGACGATCCGCACCGCTTCGGCATGGCCGGTGTCGCCGCCGCCGACCGCCGCGTAATTGGCGGTCGCCTTGCTGCCGCCGGCATAGCCCGAGACGACGCTCCTGACGCCCTTCACATGGCTGAACACGCCCTCGACGCCCCAGAAGCAGCCGCCCGCCAGGATCGCGGTGGCCGAGCTGCGCGTGTCGGCCGGGTCGTAGGCGGCGGGGGGAATCCGCACCGCCTGTTCGGCGGCCATGGCCTTGTCCGACGCGCCGGTGCCCAGCGCGGCGAGACCGCCGACAGCGGTGATCAGCAGCGCGGTCGCCCAAATGCCCGATGTCGGTTTCATCTCGTGCTCCTTCGCGGCTTCATCGAATCAGGTCGTCGCGACCCAAGCGGGAGGGCGCTGAGCCGCGACTGAACGAAGCTTCGTGCCAGCGGGCCGAATGGATGCAGCCGGACCGAAATTGTCCGCGCCTCAGCCGAGCCTGGCGCACGCCCGGGCAATGCGCTCGCACGCGGTTTCGAGAATTTCGCGCGACGTCGCGTACGACACGCGAAATGCGGGCGACAGGCCGAAAGCGGCACCGGGGACGACCGCGACGCGCGCCTCGGCGAGGAGATATTCGGCGAGATCGGCGTCGTTCGACAGCATGACGCCTTCGGGCGTCGCCCGCCCGATAAGGCCGCCCGCGTCGGGATAGACGTAGAACGCACCTTCGGGCGTTGGACAGGCGAGACCGTCGATCGCGTCGAGCCGTTCAACGACGAGATCGCGGCGCGCGCGAAAGGCGGCGTTGCGTTCGGCGAGGAAGTCCTTGGGTCCGTCGAGCGCGGCGAGCGCAGCGGCCTGCGCGATCGAACATGCATTCGAGGTCGATTGCGACTGGAGCTTGGTCATCGCCGCGATCAGCCAGCGCGGCCCGCCGGCAAAGCCGATCCGCCAGCCGGTCATCGCATAGGCCTTCGAACAGCCATTGACCGTCAAAATCCGGTCCTTGAGGTCGGGACAGACCTCGGCGAGCGTGGCGAACGGCGTGTCGGCATACCAGATATGTTCGTACATATCGTCGGTGATCGCCATGACGTGCGGATGGTCGCGCAGCACCGCGCCGAGCGCCGCGAGCTCTTCGCCGCTATAGGCGGCACCCGTCGGGTTCGACGGCGAATTGAAGATCACCCAGCGCGTCGCCGGGGTGATCGCCGCAGCGATCTGTTCCGGGGTGACCTTGTAACCCTGGTCGCGTCCGGCCGGCACGGCAACGACGCTGCCGCCGGCAAAGCGGACGATGTCCGGATAGCTGACCCAGTAGGGTGCAGGCACGATGACCTCGTCGCCCGGCCCGACGGTGGCAAGGATCGCGTTGAACAGGACCTGCTTGCCGCCGACCCCGACGATCACCTCGGCAGGGGAATATTCGATCCGGTTTTCGCGCGCGAACTTGGCGACGACCGCTGCCTTGAGCGCAGGTGTGCCGCCGACCGCGGTGTATTTGGTCTGCCCCGCCTCGATCGCGGCGATCGCCGCCTGCTTGACGAAATCGGGCGTATCGAAATCGGGTTCGCCGGCGGAGAGCGAAATGACATCGATCCCGTCGGCCCTCATTGCCGCGGCGCGCGCCGTGATCGCCAGCGTCGGCGATGGTTCGATCC
>CAZHWG010000055.1:0-8593 GCA_964535925.1 uncultured Sphingorhabdus sp. | reverse complement strand
CACGGCCGCCGCGGATCAGCACAACGCTATGCTCCTGAAGGTTGTGGCCTTCGCCCGGGATGTAGCTGATGACTTCGCGCTGGTTGGTCAGGCGAACCTTGGCCACCTTGCGCAGAGCCGAGTTCGGCTTTTTCGGGGCCGTGGTATAGACGCGTGTGCAAACCCCCCGCTTCTGCGGGTTTGCCTCCATCGCCGGCACTTTCGATTTCGCCTTTTGCGGCGTGCGGCCCTTACGGACCAGTTGATTGATCGTCGGCATGAAAGCCCTTCACCTTGTTAAAGTTACTTCACCAGCGCGCGAAAGCGTTTTCCCGGTTGCAAATCAGCCGCAATCGGGCGGCAATCGGAAACACACAAAGGCCCCGGCAGCCGGAATGGCTTCCCAGGCCCATTACACGCAATGGCAATGTTCAAGCTCATGTCCCTATCACGAGCAGCCTTCGGGGTTAACCCCCACCACCGGCTCTTGGGACGGAGCGGCATATAACGGCGGTCTCTAGGGCGGTCAATGCCAGTCCGCCGACTTTCTGTGGCATCGCGCCGATCTATCTCTTAGAGGCCAACGCAGATTGTCATGGCGTTTTCCTCTCTCATCTCTTCGGTCGCCGCGTGCCGATTGTGCGCGGGAGACATTTCCGAGCCGATTCGACCCGTTGTGCAGGTCGGATCCGCCGCACGCGTGCTGATCGCCGGTCAGGCGCCGGGGCGCAATGCGCAGGCGAGCGGCGTACCGTTCGACGAAGCCCGCAGCGAGCGGCTGCTCGACTGGATGGGGATCGCACGCGCGACATTCCACAATGCCGGGCGGATCGCCATCCTGGCGATGGCGTTCTGCTATCCCGGCAAGCGCAAATCGGGCGACCTGCCGCCACCGGCGATCTGCGCGGCGACCTGGCGCGCCAGGCTGCTCGCCGCGATCCCAGATATCGCGCTGGCGCTGGCCATCGGCCAATACGCGCAGCGCTGGCATATCGCATCGCCGCACAAGAATCTGACCGAAACTGTACGCTGCTGGAGCGACCAGAGCGCGAACATCATTCCCCTTCCCCATCCGAGCCCGCGCAACAATATCCGGCTCAAGAAGCATCCCTGCTTCAGCGAGCAACTCCTGCCCGATCTGAAGGCGCGCGTCGCCAAGGCGCTGGCCGCATGATCGAACGCCTCGCCCTGCCGCTCACCCTTCTCGCCGTCGCGCTCTCCGTAGTGATCATGGCGCAGTTCCTTGGCGGGCCGCTGCAATCGGAACGCGTCGCCGGCGGACTCAGCGTGTTGCTCGATCCGCCCGCCGATGCGCGCGAACCCGGCGGCGGCATCGAGCATCTCGACGCGCGTTCGGGGCTGATCGACTATAACGCGCTCGATGCCCGGCTGACCGCGTTGATGGACGATCCGGCGATGGCCGGGCTGGCCGTCGGCATCGTCGAGAATGGCGAGATCACCTTTGCGCGCGGCTATGGTGAGACGATCAAGGGTTCGGGCGAGCCGGTCACGCTCGACACCGTCTTCCGCTGGGCCTCGCTGTCGAAGGGCGTCGCCGCGACGATGGTCACGCTGCTCGCGCAAGAGGGGCGGATCGATCTCGATGCGCCGGTCTCGCGCTACGCGCCTTCGCTTCACCTGCCCGGCGGCGGAGAGACGCGCGCCACCGTCCGCAATCTTCTCGCGCACCGCCTCGGCATCGCGCGCAACAGCTATGACAATCGGCTCGAAGACGACGAGGACCCGCACGCGCTGCGTTCGATCATGGGCGCACTGCCCGCCGCCTGCCCGCCGGGAAGCTGCCACAACTATCAGAACGTCGCCTTCGATGCGGCGAGCGAAATCGTCGAGCGCGTCACCGGCGTGAGCTACGAAGCGGCGACGCAGGCGCGGCTGTTCCGCCCGCTCGGTATGGCTTCGGCAAGCCTGTCGCGCCGTGGGTTGCAGGAAAGCGCCAGCTGGGCGCGCAGCCATAACCGCCAGGGCGAAGAGATAGAGGTCGTCGAACCCTATTACCGCATTCCCGCCGCCGGCGGCATGAACGGATCGATCCTCGACCTGACCTTGTGGATGGATGCGCAGATGGGCGACGCGCCGCGCGTCGTCCCGCGCGCCGTTGTCGCGCAGACGCAGGCGCGCGTCGTGCGCACGCCGCGCGAGAACCAGCGCAACCGGCGCTATCTCGGGCGGCTGACCGACAGCTGGTACGGGCTCGGCTGGCGCGTTTACGACTATGCCGGGCACCGCGTCATTTCGCACCGCGGCGCGGTGCGCGGTTATCGCGCGATGATCATGTTCGATCCGTCGCTGCGCAGCGGCGTCGTTGTGCTGTCCAACTCGGATAGCGGCCGCCCCTTCGGCATTCCGATCGATTTTTTCGACCAGCTCTACCGCCTGCCCGACGGCCACTGGATCGAGAGCGGCGCGCCGTTGCAACCCGGACAGGCGGCGGCGCCGCCGCCCGCACCCGTCGAGCCTGTCGCGCCGATGATCGAAGGTCGCCGCCGCCCCGGCGACATGCGTGGTTCAGGCCGCGCGTCCTAGAAAGCAACGATGGCCACGCTTTCCCGTTTCCGATGGCGCTACCTCTGGCTGGCTCTGCTCGCGCTGCTGCTCGTCTTGGTGCTCCATGGCTGCGCCCATTATGCGCGCCAGCAGCTCTATCTGCCGGGCAGCGGGCCCGTCACACCTCCGCAATGGGAAGTGACGCCGCCCGGGACGATCTTCGCGACGACATCGGACGGCTTGCGGCTGCCCGGCTATTACTGGCCCGCGATCGCGCCGCAGCGCGACATAGTCATGGTGCTCCACGGCCGGCGCGACAACCGCGCACGCATGGCGCGCTATGTCGAGCATCTCCACGATAGCGGCCTCGGCGTGCTCGTCGCCTCCTATCGCGGCTACAACGAAAACCCCGGATCACCGACCGAAGCGGGACTCATCGAGGACGCACGGGCCTTTTACCGGTTCGCGCGCGAGCGCGCAGGCCCGAACGGCCGGGTCTATGTCTTCGGCCATTCGCTCGGCGGCGCGGTGGCGATCCAGCTGGCCGCGCGCGAGCCGCTCGACGGCGTCATCACGCTCGGCGCCTTTACCGATGTCGGGGAGGTCGCGCCCTTCTATGCCGATCCGTTCATCCCCGACGACTGGAACAGCCGCGAAACGCTGGCCCAAGTCGACGAACCACTGCTCTTCCTCCACGGCGCCGAAGACACTTATGTGACGCCCGACCAGTCGCGCGCGCTCTATGCCGCGACGTGCTCACTCACGGCGCTCGCGATCATCGACGGCGTCCACCACAAACCCAATTTCCACCTGATCGGACCGTTTATCGCCGGCTGGATCGACGCGCTCGAGCGCGGCGGGTTCGCGGACTTGCGGGTGGTGATACCGGGGACGGCAAGCTGGCAGGCGAAGGCAGCGTGCGCGCGATAATCTGTCCGCGACAAAGCAGCACAACGGACTTTTATCGCCGGAAGGTCACACAAGTCACACACCCTTAAGCAGCGAAAACGCGTCTCCTCGATTTGATGGATTCGATAACGGGTTCGCGGCCAAGGGGAGCGCCGAAAAGCTACGCCGATCGCGTCAGCGACGCCTGTTCGTGAAGCCCAAAATACCAAGCACGATTTCCACGCGTTCAAAGAGCCGGTCGCATCGTCGATCCACAGGACCACACAGCGCGTCACGTGGCACTGTGAACGCTGAACATAACAGGAACATTCCTACTTTGGAAGCTATTTGTGATTGCTGCCAATGCAGATCACCGTAGCCGCTATTTCGCCAGCTTCTCGTAAAGCGGCAAACATTGTTCATACACCACCCCGCTCTTGGGAACTTCGGCCTCGCCCTCGGGCGACGCTTCGAAACCGGTGCTTTGCTCGACACGGCTGTACCAGTGGCGGCCCCAATAGCCGTCTTCTTCGCGCTGCCCCGGCTCCCATCTGAGCATCGCCTCGTCCCACGGGATATCGAGCGCGGCGCAGAGTTTGCCGAGCACGCGCTCGGGATCGCGCAGGACGTCGGTGCTGTCGATGACGGGCGGGGCCTTGCCGATGCGGTCGGCTTCGATCTCGAAATATTCGCAGAGCTTTTCATAGCCGAGGTGCTCGGCGCTGCGCAGGTCGTTCTTGCCGCATAGCTGGCGATGACGCACGCCGGATCGCGAATCAGGAAGGCGTGGCGATGATCGGCGAAATCGGCGATCGAGATGTCGCCGACCATATGGTGCGGCATGTGTTTCTGATACCAGATCGGCTCGCCGCCCGGCGGACGCCCGCGCATCGTTTCGGCGACCGAGGCCCAGTCGCAATCCATGCTCGCCATCGTCTCGTCGGCAAGCGGCTGGGCTTCGCCGGTAGCTTTAAGGAAAGCGCCGTAAAAGGGTTCGTCGGTGACCGCGCAGTCGGCGCGGCTGCCGAAGCTGCGCATCATCGCGGTCGAGATGCTTCGAGGGCCGGACCACATGGCGATGCGGACGGTCACGGCCGCCCTCGTCGCGCCACGTCGGTCGCCAACCGCGCCTGATAGAGCGACTGCAAGCGCTCCACCATCGGCCCGCGGCCTTCGGTGAACACCCGGCCGTCGACCTCGGTCACCGGGACGATGCCAGCGAAGGTGCCGGTGACGAACGCCTCGTCGGCGCCATAAACGTCGGTCAGCGAGAAGTTTTTCTCGAAGGCCGGGATGCCCGCCTCGCGACAGATCTCAATGACGGTCGCGCGGGTGATGCCACTGAGGCAATAGTCACCGCTGCTCGTCCATACCTCGCCGCCGCGGACCACAAAGAAATGCGTCGAGTTGCAGGTCGCGACGAAGCCATGCGGATCGAGCATCAGCGCTTCGTCGGCGCCCGCCTGCGTCGCCTGAATACAGGCGGTGATGCAATTGAGCTTGGAGAGCGAGTTGAGCTTGGGATCCTGGACCGCGGGATCGCCACGGCGGACATGGACGGTGAACAGCCGGATGCCGTTTTCGACCGTCGCGGGCAGCGGTTCCTTATGCTCGGGGATGATGACGATCGTCGCCGGCGAAACGATCACGCGCGGGTCCTGATAGGGCGTCGAACGGATGCCGCGCGAAACGATCAGGCGGATATGGACGCCCTCCTCCATCCCCTCATTGGCGTCGAGCGTCTCGTAGAGCCGCACCTCGAGCGCCTCGCGATCGATCCCGATATCGATCATGATCGCCTTGGCGCCCTCGAACAACCGGTCGAGATGGCGGTCGAGAAAGGCGATTCGCCCCTTGTGGACGCGCAGCCCCTCCCAGACGCCGTCGCCGAGCATGAATCCCGAATCGAACACCGAGACCGTCGCCTCGGCGCGCGGCGTATTTACGCCGTTGATATTGATGAGGATATCGCCGTTGCGCGGATCGGCGCTATAGTCGTGTGTTCCCTTGGCCATCGCGCTGCTATAGGTGCGAGCGCGCGTAGCACCAAGAGTGCACGTGGCGTGGCGGAGTCGGACAAAACTATATCGAATTGGCCCTTCAAACGCCCAAAATTGATATAGGTTGCTCGACTCAACGCGAGTCCCCCACAGCCCGTCGCGTGCAGGGCCGATAGATTCGCCGGGGCGCAACAATATTGCTAGCTCATATTCCAGCAATCACCGCACACAGGGTCGCACGTGTCACAGAATCGGCAAGAAGCTGCCGGGCTGCTCGCCCGAATAAGAGCGTTTTTCCCTGACCACGAGCTTCATATTCGCTCGGGCGGGAAGCTGCGCTTCGTCAGAATTTCCAGCAAGTTACAGATCAGGGTGGCCGGTGCGGCGATCCTCGCGCTGTTGCTGTGGCTGGCGGTGACGCTGGTGATGGTCGGGCTCCAGGTCAAGGATGCCAGCGACCGAGTCGCGCTCGACCAGCGCGCCGAACGAGTCGACGCATCGGCCGCGCGCGTCGAAACCTATCGCGACAGCGTCGAAGCCCAGATCAATCGCGTCGAACGCCGGCAGGCGCTGCTCGATTCGCTCGTCCAGCGCCATTTCGGCAATCTCGAGGACGAGGAAGCCGCGGCGGCCGATGCCAGCGAAACCAGCGCAGCGATCGGCGCCGTCATTCCCGAGGCCGCCGGTCTGGCCGGGATCGAAGCACGCCAGCTTGTCTTTGCCCGCGCGCTCCGCAGCGCCGTCGAGGCACGCACCGCGCAGACAGCCGAAGCGATCCGCGAATTCGGACTCGATCCGAACGCGATGAGCCGCCAGGCGATGGGCGGCCCGATGATCCCGGTTCATACCAGCGAAACGCGAGGCAACGGCGTCGACGACGAACTCGCCGATCTCGAAGTGGCGCTCAACCGGCTCGCCGTCATGGAGCTTTCGCTGCTTGCGATACCCTCGTCGCAGCCCACCTCGACGGCCTCGATGAGCAGCCCCTTCGGGCTGCGCAGCGATCCCTTCAACGGCAGTCGTGCCATGCACAGCGGCCTCGATTTCCGGGGGACGCAGGGTCAGGGCATCCTGGCATCTGGCGATGGCCGGATTCGCTTCACCGGGC
Source organism: uncultured Sphingorhabdus sp. (assembly GCA_964535925.1). GTDB lineage: Bacteria > Pseudomonadota > Alphaproteobacteria > Sphingomonadales > Sphingomonadaceae > Flavisphingopyxis. Next base: position 2,113 of record CAZHWG010000055.1, on the reverse strand, counting down.
GCAAGGGCGGCTATGGCAATGTCATCGAGATCGATCATGGTGCCGGCGTTGTGACGCGCTATGCCCATCTTTCGGGCATCGACGTACGCCCCGGCCAGCGCATTCGGCGCGGCCAGCGCATCGGCCGGATGGGCAGCACCGGTCGTTCGACTTCCACGCATCTGCATTATGAGGTACGTATCAATGGCCGCGCGGTGAATCCGCGGCCCTTATTGGAGGCAGACCGTCATGTTCTTGAGATCCAGTCCGTCGCAGGACGACGCAATGACGATGCCGTCGAGCGCGGCTGACCGCTCGACCTTTTCAGTCATCGGATCGGACGTTACCGTCGCGGGCGATATCGACGCCAGCGTCGACCTCCATGTCGACGGCAAGATCGACGGCGACATCCGTTGCACGGTCCTTATTCAGGGCGGCAACAGTGTTATCACCGGCGCGATCACCGCCGAACAGGCCCGCATCGCGGGGACGGTCGAAGGATCGATCGCGGCCAAGGATCTGATCATAGAGGCTTCGGCAAGCGTGCTGGGCGATGTGACTTACGAAAAGCTCAGCATCGCCACGGGTAGCCATGTCGAAGGCCATTTCCGCCCCAAAAGCGCAGGCTCGCTCAACAAGCCCAATGCGCCCGGACTCGCCAAGGACCCGCCGCTGACGCTCGTCGACGAGGCCCCCGACGACGAAAAGAGCAAGTCGCAGGCTTCGGCCTTTTAGGGGCGCGTACTTCTGCGCAGGCAGGAGCCAGAGAAGCAGGCGCGTCCGACCTTCCCCTGGCGGCGAGGGATTAAACAGGGATACCCCGGAAAATTCTGCGTCACTGCGAGGAGCCGAAGGCGACGCGGCAATCCAGTGTGGCGCGGACGGCCCTGGATTGCGTCGCTGCGCTCGCAATGACGGCCAATGCTCAGGCCATCCCGCTCTAGCTGTCTGGAGCTCCTGCCTATAAAGGAGCACGGCTAACGCAGCCCTCCCGCGCCGCTATTCGCCGCGGTGGTCGCCGACCACCTCGCCGCCCTTGATCACCAGATCGACGCTTTCGAGCTCGCTGATATCGGCGAGCGGATCGCCGGCGACGGCAATCAGGTCGCCATAGCGTCCTGCTGCGATCGCGCCGACATCGCCGGTCCGCCCGAGCGCCTCGGCGGCGTTGGCGGTCGCCGCCTGGATCGCCTGCATCGGCGTCATTCCGAAGCGCACCATCCGCGCGAACTGGCGGCCATTGGTGCCATGCGGATAGATGCCCGCGTCCGAGCCGAAGACATGCCGCGCGCCGAGTTCGACCGAACGGCGAAAGCTTTCGCGCTGGCGTGTACCGACCTGGCGTTCCTTTTCGAGATTTTCCTCGAGCACGCCGTTCGCGGCCCCTTCGGAAAGCGTATATTCGGTGTTGTAGATATCCATCGACAGCCAGGCGCCGTGCGCGATCGCCATGCGGATCGCTTCGTCGTCGAGGAAGCTGGCATGTTCGATCGTGTCGACGCCGGCGCGGATCGCCGCCTTGATCCCCTCGGTGCCGTGCGCGTGGGCGGCGACGTGCATACCGAGCATATGCGCTTCGTCGGCGACCGCGCGCATTTCCTCTTCGGTCATCTGCTGCGCGCCGGGATCGGTATTGTGCGAGAAGACGCCGCCGGTCGCGCAGATCTTGATGACCCCGGCACCATAGCGGCGGTTCTGGCGGACCGCGACGCGCGACGCGAGCGGCCCGTCGACGCCCTGATTGGGCTCGCCGACGCTGACCGAAGGCGGCAGCCCGGTAACGTCGCAATGACCGCCCGTCGCGCCGAAGGCATTGGCGGCGGCGACGACGCGCGGACCCGGATAGAAGCCGCCGTCAATGCCCTGACGCAGCGCGACATCGTTATAATTGCTGCTGCCGACATTGCGGACGGTGGTGAAGCCCGCATCGAGCGTCCGCCGCGCATTTTCGACGCCGATCGTGGCCCAGAAGCTGTCGGTATATTCGAGCCAGCGCCAGCCGCCGATCGTCGCGTCCGAATCGAGGTGGACGTGCATGTCGATGAGGCCCGGGAGCAAGGTCATCCCCGGCAGATCGAGCCGCTCGGCATCGGCTGGGACCAGGCGTTCGGGGACGGGTTCATCGACGTCACCG
>CAZHWG010000054.1:0-8634 GCA_964535925.1 uncultured Sphingorhabdus sp. | reverse complement strand
CGGCAAGCCCTTGGGTAGACGGTGGGGACAGTTGTGAGGGGGGTTAGAACAGCCAGGATGAGCGTGCAAACCGATCGTGCGGAAACCGATGATTCGCCCATGCGCCGCGCTGCGGGGCCGCATGTCATCGTCTTCGCCAATGAAAAGGGCGGAACGGGCAAATCGACCAGCGCGGTGCACGTCGCGGTTGCGCTGGCGAGCCAGGGCTATCGCGTCGCCGGGATCGATCTCGATCCGCGCCAGCGCACCTTTTACCGCTATCTCGAAAACCGCGACGCGACCGCGCAGCGGCGCGGCATCGAGCTGCCGACCCCCGCTTACGAGGTGTTCACCGGCGATACGCTCGGCGAACTCGAGCAGATGGTCGAGCGGATGAGCGATGGCGCCGATTACCTGATCGCCGACACGCCGGGGCGCGACGACCGGTTCGCGCGCCACATGGCGACGCTTGCAAACACTTTGGTCACACCGATGAACGACAGCTTCGTCGATTTCGACCTTGTCGGGCAGGTCGATCCCGATACTTTCAAGGTCAAGAAACTGAGCTTCTATGCCGATCTCATCTGGGAAGCGCGCAAGACGCGCGCGAAATCGGACGGGGTAACGATCGACTGGGTGCTGATGCGCAACCGCCTGCAGCACATCGAGGCGCGCAACATGCGCCGCGTCGGCGCCGCGCTGACCGAGCTGGCCAAGCGCGTCGGCTTTCGCGTCCTGCCGGGCCTCGGCGAGCGCGTCGTCTATCGCGAACTCTTCCCCTCGGGCCTGACTCTGCTTGATAAGGGCATGCTCGGCGAATTCGGCGTCAGCCATATCGCCGCGCGCCAGGAATTGCGCGAAATGGTCGCCGGCTTGCAGCTGCCGCGCCCGCGGACTGAAAGCGCCGCAGCGGGCCGGGATGAAGCCCTGGCCGAGGCGGTCTAGCGCGCGATGTTGCTGCTCGCGATCGTCGCGCTCGGCCTGATCGCCTGGGCATGGATGACGGGTCGCCTTTCCGGTTGGACCGGCAAGGACGCACTCGCGCTCGCGGCGGTCGTCATCGGCGCGAAATTGCTGACCGGCGGCGGCGTCGCGATCGGCCTGCTGCTGGCGGGCGGCGGTGCGCTGTGGATTGGCCGACACTGGGGACGGTTGCGCGGCGCAGTGTTCGCGCGGCGCCCCGCCAACGCCGCCGATCTCGATGCGGCGGGCGACCTGCTCGGCATCCTGCCCTGGGCCGACGAGCGCGCGATCCGGGCCGCCTATCGCAATCGCATCGTCGCTTCCCACCCCGACACTGGCGGCGACACGGCCTCGGCAACGCGGCTAGCCGCCGCGCGCGACCTGCTATTGGCCGATCTCGCCGCGCGCAGTCGCGGTTGACGCTTTTTTTGACTATGAAGGTCCAGCAATGACGCACCAGTTCGATCCCAGCAGCCTGCGCGAATACGATATCCGCGGCATCGTCGGTCAGACGCTCGGCGACGCCGATGCGCATGCCATCGGTCGCGGCTTTGCGACACGCGTTCGCACGACCGGCGGTAGCCGCGTCGCGGTCGGCTATGACGGCCGGCTGAGTTCGCCGGGCCTGGCGCGCGCGCTGGTCGAAGGCCTCAATGCGGGCGGCGTCGATGCGATCGAGGTCGGCCTCGGGCCGACGCCGATGCTATATTATGCCGAAATGGTCGAAGATGCCGATGGCGGCATACAGATAACCGGCAGCCACAACCCCGCCAATTATAACGGCTTCAAGATGGTCATGGGTCACCGCCCGTTTTTCGGCGAGGACATCCAGGATCTCGGTCGGATGGCGGCGAGCGGAGCGTGGTGCGACGCGCCCGCCGGCTATGTCGCGGCGAACGAACAGCGGGCAATCATGGACGCCTATGTCGACCGCCTGCTCGAAGGCCTCGGCGCGGAGGGCAAGGCGTGGCGGATCGGCTGGGATGCCGGCAACGGAGCCGCCGGACCGGTCGTCGATCGCCTCGTCGCGCGGCTGCCTGGCGAACATTTCACGCTCTACACCGACGTTGATGGCGCGTTTCCCAATCACCATCCCGATCCGACCGACGAGGCGAATCTGGCCGATCTCAAGGCGCTGGTCGCCGACGAAAATCTCGATTTCGGACTGGCATTCGACGGCGACGGCGACCGGATCGGCGCGATCGACGGCACCGGTCGCGTGATCTGGGGCGACCAGCTGCTCGCGATCTACGCCGAAATGGTGCTGAAAGACGTGCCCGGCGCGACGATCATCGCCGACGTCAAGGCGAGCCAGGCGCTGTTCGACCGCGTTGCGCAGCTCGGCGGCAAACCGGTGATGTGGAAAACGGGGCACAGCCTGATCAAGCAGAAGATGCTCGAAACCGGGGCGCCACTGGCGGGCGAGATGAGCGGGCATGTCTTTTTCAAGCACGGTTATTACGGCTTCGACGACGCGCTCTATGCCGCGATCCAGCTGATCCGCGCTGCCGACGTGCTGGGCCACAGCGTGACCGAATTGCGCGGCGCGATGCCCGCGATGGCCAACACCCCCGAACTGCGGTTCCAGGTCGACGATGCGCGCAAGTTCGCGGTGGTCGAGGAAGTGCTCGAACGGCTCGCCGCCGATGGCGCGAATATCGACCGGACCGACGGCGCGCGCGTCAATACGCCCGACGGCTGGTGGCTACTGCGCGCGTCGAACACGCAGGACGTTCTCGTTGCGCGCGCTGAAGCGAAAGATGAGGCCGGGCTAGACCGCCTGCTCGTACAGATCGACGCGCAGCTCGCTTTATCGGGGATCAAGCGCGGCGAGGCCGCATCGCATTAGCGCATGGGCCAATTGCATTTCTTGCAACCGCGCTTGTTTTCTTCGCACTTGCACAATTTTATGCTGCGCTGCACAAAGAGCGTGCCTTTTAGGCATCCTCTCCTAAAACTTTTATGGGTCGTCCCTCGGGGCGGCCCTTTTTTTGGTCTCGGTGCATAGATCGGGATCGGCAAAGCCATCCCTTGTAACGGTGCCGGATCCGCCGAAGCGGAAACGTCTCCCCCGGCTGAATATCAGGCCGAGAACCCTAGCGCTTGATCGGCGCGCACTTCTCTTCGAGCCACGCCTTGTCCTCGCCCTCGAGCTGCGGTCCGAGCAATGCCAGCGTCCTGGCGTGATAGTCGTTGAGCCAGGCGATTTCTTCGTCGGTGAGCAACGACACGTCGATTAAATCGCGCTCGATCGGCGCGAAGGTCAGCGTCTCGAATCCGAGCACCTGCTTTTCGGCGCCCGCCACCTCGACGGGCACGACCAGCACCAGATTTTCGATGCGAATGCCGAAACCGCCTTCCTTGTAGTAACCCGGCTCATTTGACAGGATCATGCCTGCGCGGAGCGGCTCGTCGGTTCCCGGCTTGCTGTGCGGCGGCGCGATGCTCTGTGGCCCCTCATGGACCGCGAGAAAACTGCCGACGCCGTGGCCGGTGCCGTGCGCATAATCGACGCCATCGGCCCAGAGGAACTGCCGCGCCAGCGTATCAAGCTGGCCGCCCGTCGTACCGACGGGGAAACGTGCGCGATCAACGGCGATATGTCCCTTGAGCACCTGCGTAAAACGGCGCCGGTGCTCGGCGGTCGGTTCGCCAACGGGAATCGTGCGCGTGACGTCGGTTGTGCCATCCGCATATTGGCCGCCCGAATCGACGAGATAAAGCATGCCGGGCGCGATTCTGCGATTGCTCGCCTCGTCGACGCGATAGTGACATAGCGCGCCGTTCGGACCGGCACCCGAAATCGTGTCGAAGCTGGTATCGAGGAGCTTTCCGGTGTCTTCGCGGAATGCCAGCAGCCGATCGACCGCCGACAATTCGGTCTGCTCGCCCTTGGGGGCTTCGTTTTCCATCCAGCGCAGGAACTTGGTCAGCGCTGCGCCGTCGCGCGCCTGTGCGGCCTTGTGCCCCTTGATCTCGGCGACGTTCTTGATCGCCTTGGCAAGGACGACGGGATCGCGCAGCCGCTCGATCCTGGCGCCCGCCGCTTCGAGCGCCTCGAAAATACCGGCGACCGCGCGTTCGGGGTCGGCCGCGACGGTCTTGCCGCCGAGTTCGGCTAGCCCCGCCTCGAAATCGTCGCGCGCATGGAGCCGGACCGAATTGCCGAGATGCTGTTTGACCGCGTCGGTCACCTTGCCCGGCGCGATGAACAGCTCGGCGGTCGCATCGGCATGGACGATGGCATAGGCCAGCGCGACCGGCGTGTGCGTCACGTCCGATCCGCGCAGGTTGAACAGCCAGGCGACCGAATCGAGCGCGGTGACGATCGTCGCGTCGCAGTCGTTTTCCTTCAACCAGTCGGCGATCTCCTGCCGCTTGGCCGCGACCGACTTGCCAGCGTACGCATCGCCGTGGACCCTGGCTTCGGCCGGACTCTGCGCGGGCTGGCTTTTCCACACCGTATCGATCGGGTTGCCGTCGGTGGCGACGAGCTCGGCGCCCTTGGCGGCGAGCGCCTTGGCGGTGGCCCTGGCCCAGTCGATCGAATGCAGCCACGCGTCATAGCCGATCTTCATGCCCGGCTTGGCGTTCTTGACCAGCCACTTGGCCGGGCTCGACGCGGGGACGTCGACATAATCGTAAAGGTCGCCCGGAACCTGTTCGCGGACCTGGATCGTGTAGCGCCCGTCGGTGAACACCGCCGCCTTGTCACCGAGCACGGCGGCGCTACCCGCCGAACCCTGGAAGCCCGTCAGCCAGGCCATGCGCTGGGCATAGCTGCCGACATATTCGGACATGTATTCGTCGGTGATCGGGACGACGAAGCCGTCGAGTCCGCGTCGCTTGAGCTCTTCGCGCAGCAAGCCGAGGCGCGCGGCGGCATCGGGGCCGCTGTCGGCAAGGTTTGCCGGACGGGTCGCGGTGCTAGTATCGCTGGACATGACGGGTATCCTGTTCGTAACGAGAGGCGCGCCTGACGCGCCGGGGGAGAATTGCTTTGCACCCTATCTGGACCTTCGCCCTCGTCTTTTCCACCCCGCTCGCCGGATGCGTCTCGCTCGCTGCCCTCGAGGCGCACAATCTGTGCATAGAGGAACCACCCCTACCCGTGACCGCAACCCCGACCCCGCCGCGCCTGGCGATAGTGACGCCCGCCGACCTTCCGCCAGCGCCCGTCGCCGACCGGCGCGCGCACAGCTACACCGCGCACGGACAGACCGTCGAGGACCCCTATTTCTGGCTCAAGGACCCCGGTTATCCGAAGGTCGACGATGCCGATGTCCTGGCCTATCTCGACGCCGAGAACGCCTATTTCGAAGCGGCGATGAAGCCCAATGCGCCGCTCGTCGAATCGCTGTTCGAAGAGATGAAGGCGCGGATCAAGGAAGACGACGCCAGCGTGCCGCAAAAGGACGGCGACTGGCTCTACTGGGTCGAATACGAAAAGGGCGCGCAGTACAAGAAATGGTACCGCAAGCCCGTCGCTGGCGGCGATGCGCAGCTGATCTTCGACGAACCCGCCCTCGCCAAGCCGCACGACTATTTCCGTCTCGGCCGCGCCGAGGTCAGCCCCGACGGTCGCCTGCTCGCTTATGCCACCGATACCAACGGTTCCGAACGTTTCGACGTCGTCATCAAGGACCTGACGACCGGTGCGCTGCTTTCCGACCATATTCCCGGGACGCTGTCGAACCTCGTCTGGACGAGCGATTCGAAGCACCTGCTCTACGGCCTCGCCAACGAGAACTGGCGCACCGACAATGTCCGCGTCCACACGATCGGCACCGACTCTTCGACCGACCGCGAAATCTATCATGAACCTGACGAGACATTCTCGGTCGGCGTCGGCCTGACCAGTTCGCAAGGCCATATCGTCATCGCCACCGGCGACAACGAGACGAGCGAGGTCCGCCTGCTTCCCGCGAACGACCCGTTCGCCAAGGCCGTGCTCGTCGCGCCGCGCAAGACGGGGCGCGAATACGAGATCGACGAACATGACGGCACGCTGTTCATCCTGACCAACGATACCCACGAGAATTTCCGCCTCGCGACCGCACCGCTGTCGGCGCCTTCCAAATGGACGACGCTGATCGAAGGCTCCGACCGCTTCTACCTGACCGACGTCCAGACCTTCCGCGATTTCTATGTCGTCGAGGGCCGCGAGGACGGGCTCGACCAGGTCGAGGTGCGCTATTACGACGACCCCGCGCGGGCCGAGCGGATCGCCTTTCCCGCGGCGAGCTACACCGCCGGGCTCGACGACAATCCCGAATTCGACCAGACCAAGCTGCGCCTGTCGTATGAGGCGATGACGACGCCCGACACGATCTATGATTACGATGTCGCCGGGCGCAGCCTCGAAACGCTCAAGGTGCAGGAAATCCCCTCTGGCTATAACGCGTCGGATTATGCGACCGAGCGAGTCTCGATCAAGGCGCGCGACGGGACGATGGTCCCGGTCAGCCTCGTCTATCGCAAGGGGCTGGTGAAGGACGGCAAGGCTCGGCTCCACCTCTATGCCTATGGCGCCTACGGCTACGCCGTCCCGCCGGGCTTTTCGACGACCCGTCTCAGTCTGGTCGATCAGGGCTTCGTCTATGCCATCGCGCACATCCGCGGCGGCGACGACCTCGGCCGGCGCTGGTACCTCCAGGGCAAGCGGATGGAGCGGATCAACACCTTCACCGACTTCATCGACGTCGCCAAGGGCCTCGCCGCGCTCGGTTATACCCGCGAGGGGCGCATCTCGGCGTCGGGCGGATCGGCCGGCGGCGAGCTGATGGGCGCGATCGCCAACATGGCGCCCGAAACCTTCGGCGCGCTCGTCGCGCACGTGCCCTTCGTCGACGTCGTCAACACGATGATGGACGAATCGCTGCCGCTGACACCGGGCGAGTGGCAGGAATGGGGCAATCCAATCACCGACAAGGCGGCGTTCGCGTACATGCGATCGTACAGCCCCTACGACAATGTCACCGCGCAGGCCTATCCGCCGATGCTGGTGACCGCCGGGCTCAACGATCCGCGTGTGACCTATTGGGAACCCGCCAAATGGGTCGCCCGGCTTCGCGCGACCAAGACCGACGACAACCTGCTGCTATTGAAGACCAACATGGGCGCGGGCCATGCGGGCAAGTCGGGGCGGTTCGAATCGCTCAGGGAAACCGCCGAGGAATTCGCCTTCATCCTGACGCAGATGCAGCGCGAGCCCGAATAATCCGGTCAGAGAAGCCCGAATCGACCGAGGTTGGTTTCGAGGCTGGCGGCGTCGGTGAACAGGTGGCTGGTGATGCCCATCGCGCGCGCGGCAGCGACATTGTCTGCGTTGTCGTCGACGAACAGCGCTGCGCGCGGAGCCAGCGCAAAGCGGTCGAGCGCGAGGCGAAAGATCCGCGGATCGGGCTTGGCGAGCTGTTCGGTGCCCGACACGACGATGTCGGCGAACCGGTCGAAGATCGGCTGCGTCGGACGGAACATCTGCCAGAACTCATGACCGAAATTGGTGATCGCATAGAGCGGCACGCCGGCCGCATCGAGCCGCGCGACCAGCTCGGGCATGCCGGCGACGGGGCCGGGAATCGTTTCGGTGAAGCGGGTCGCATAGGCGTGGATCAGCGTCGCGTGCTGCGGAAATTGCGCAATGCGCTCGGCGACCATCTCGTCGACCGGGCGGCCCTGGTCGGCCTGGAAATGCCATTCGGGCGTGACGACGGCGGCGACGAAATGCTCGAGCTGGTCTTCGTCCGCGATCAGCTTGGTGTACAGGTGGCGCAGGTCCCATTCGAACAGGACGCGCCCGACGTCGAAGATGACCGAGGTCGGCTGGCTCAATGTTCGGCTCCCGGACACAGAAAAACCGCCGCCGGATCGCTCCCGCGGCGGTTATCGATATTATCGCCGCGCGCGCTGCGCACGGTCGACACGCTGGATCAGCCCTGGCGCGCCTTGAAGCGGCGGTTGGTCTTGTTGATCACATAGGTCCGGCCACGGCGGCGGATGACGCGGCAATCGCGATGGCGGTCCTTCAGCGACTTTAGGCTGTTGCGAACTTTCATGATATCTCTTCCGGATAAATCTGCAGGCGTTCGGGATCATTCGTCACCGATCGCGAAGGCGGGCATCTATGGTTGCCCCCGTTAAAAGTCAACCGGCCTTTCGTCGAAACGCTGGCATCGCACCGCATTATCGATGATTACGGAGCCGAATCGAAGCCGGCGCGTTGATGCGTCGAGCGGTGGCTGGCTTGGCCATGCCGCCACCGACAGTGTTTTGTCCGAAAAGGAGCCTTTCCATGCGGCGTTTTCTCAGTCTTGCGATCGTCCCGCCGCTGCTCGCGCTAGGCGGATGCTCTACCATGGGATCGGGCGTCGGCCCGGTCGACGTCACGCGCTTTCACCTTGCCGGCAGCGACGGCCAGATCGCCCGCGGCACGATCGCGATCGGCACGCTCACCGATTCGCCGCTCGATTCGCAAAGCCTCGAATTTCGCAGCTACGCCGCCGCGGTCAGCGAACAGCTGCGGCAGATCGGCTATATGCCCGTCGCCGATCCAGCCGATGCCTCGTACCTGGCGCGCGTCAATTATCGTCGCGCAACGCGCGAGGCGGCGCCCAGCCGAAGCCCGGTCAGCGTCGGCGTCGCCGGATCGACGGGCAGCTATGGTAGCGGCGTCGGCGTCGGCGTCGGCGT
>CAZHWG010000053.1:0-8714 GCA_964535925.1 uncultured Sphingorhabdus sp. | reverse complement strand
CGGACACATGGACGAAAGGCTCGTCCGCATAGGCGTCGGCCAGAATGGCAAGCGGATCGCCGTCACCGGTCGCGGTCGCGTAGCAGGTCGCGAGGATGCCGCGATTCATCGGAGCCAGATGCGGCGTGAACAGCACGGGGCCGCCCAGGGCCATGTCCATTTCGGCGGTGTGGCGATGCGTCAGCAGGCCGTAAGCGACGAATTTTTCGTCGACGGTATCGAAATGCGTCTCGGGCTTGGGCGCCTTGCCCGCGCCTGTCACGCCCGAAGCGGCATCGACGACGATACTCGCGGGATCGATCATCCCGGCGGCGACGAGCGGCGCGAGCGCGAGGATCGCGGCGGTGGGAAAACAGCCTGCAGCCGCGACCGCTTGCGCGCCGGCGATAGCGCCGCGGTTGAGCTCGGGGATTCCATAGACAAATGCGTCGAGCAGATCGGGCGCGGAATGGGGCTCGCCATACCATTGCGTATAATCCTGCGGCGAATCGAGCCGGAAGTCTGCGCCGAGATCGACCAATCTGGTCCCGCTGGCGAGGATTTCGGGCGCGAGTCGCTGCGACGCGCCGTGCGGCAACGCGGCAAGAATGAGGTCGCTGTCGGCGAGCATCGCGCTTTCCCAGCGGACGATGTCGCGGCCGGGATAGGTGAGAGTCAAATGTGGAAAAACCGCCGATAACGGCTTGCCGCTCTCGCTATTGCCGCAGAGGTGCGCGATTTCGATATTGCCGTGCGCGGCGATCAGGCGGAGCAGCTCCGCGCCGACATAGCCGCTGGCCCCAAGGATAGATGTGCGAATCATCGCCGGCCTATGCAGGCAAATGAATAATTATGCAATAAGCTGCATATTATCGAATATCGATCGTTAGTCCGAGCCAGACGATGCGCGGCGCGCCGATCTCGCTGTCATTGCCGACGCGACGCGTCACGACGGCGGCGTCAAACAGGTTCTCGACCCGCGCGATAAGCGATGCGCGGCGGTTGAGCGGGACGCTCGCGAAGCCGTCGAGCGTGAAAACATCGGGTAGGGGGTTTGCACCGAGATCGTCCTCGAACTGGCGTCCGATATAGCGTCCGGTCAACGAGGCGCGGGTGGCGTCGCTACTCCAACCTAGCGTGGCACTGGCCGCATGGCGCGGGCTCTGCGCCGGCGGGCGTCCATCGATCGCTGCCGCCGTGCCACTGGCAACCACCTCAGCGTCGCTGAAGGCATAGGATACGCCGAGATCGAATGCACCGAGGGCGGCATGCGCGTCGATTTCGATGCCATAAGCGACGATCGCGTCAATATTCTGCCGTTCGCGCAGATTAGGTCCGATCGTGACGTTGGCGACGGCGTCCTCGAGCCGGTTGGCAAAGCCCGTGACCGATACGCCGAAATCCTCTCGCGGCGCCCAGTCGAACCCCGCCTCGATCCCGCGCAACCGTTCGGGGGACAGCGCCGGATTGGCGCGCGTGACCACGGGAAAGACGGTGAAGGGACGGTAGAGCTCGTTGAGCGTCGGCAGGCGAAAGCCGGTATAGGCAGCGCTGCGCAGCGCGATGCGATCGGACGCGGCGTAGCGCAGTCCGGCGCGCACGCTCGGCTCCCAGCCTGCGCGATCGGGATAGGCCTGATCGATCGTCGACATGCCGAGCGCATCGGTTTCTGCGAAGAAGCCGTGCGTGATTGTATAGCGGTCGATCCGCGCGCCTCCGGTCAGTGTCAGGTCGCCCTGCGTCCAGTCGCCCTCGCCGAACAGCCCGGCGGTCAGGCTGCGCCCGCCCGCCTGCCGCCGCGCGGTGATGCTCCCTGAAAATGCGCTGATTGCGTTTTCGCGCAGCTCGCCATCGGCCTGGCGGGCGTCGAGGCCGAAGCGCAGGGTGACCGTTTTGCTCGTCGGCGGGCGTAGTTCGATCTTGCCGCCGAGACCGGTCGAAGGCGTCGCGCGTTGGTCGAGCACGGGAACGAAGCGCGTTGAGCTGACGACGACATTGGCGAAATTGCGCGCCTGCGCATAGGCTAGCGCCTCGAATTGCCAGCGCCCGCGGGCAACGAAACGCAGGCTGGTGTCGACCCCTTCGCTGCGGCTGTCGGCGCCCGCGTAGCGCAGCGTGCGGTCATCGCGAAAGACGAGCGCGCGCGCCTGCAGCTCGGATGCGCCGCCGGTCGGAATCACCGCCTGCGCCGACAGCGAGCCGTTCGCATAGCGTGCGCGCACGTCGTTGGGGCCGCGCGTGGCCTCGGGCACCGTGTAGAAGCCGTCGCCGCGATCATAGCGTCCGCCGAGGACGACATGTCCGGCGCCGAGCGGCCCCGCGGTCGCGAGCGAGACTTCGCTGGCATTGCCGCTGCCATAGAGGCCGCGCGCCGACAGGGCGGGCAGACTGGCGGGCGAGGCGCTGGTCAGCTCGATCGTCCCGGTCAGCGCGCCCGCGCCGAACGCGCCGGTTCCGCCGCCGCGCGTGATGCGGGCAGTGGCCAGCCGCTCGGGGGCGACCGCATTGAACGGGATATAGCCGAAGAACGGATCGGCAACCGGCATGCCATCGAGTAGGACGAGCGCGCGGCTGCTGGCGTTGCCGCCCAGCCCGCGCAACGTGACGCCCTGCGCACTGGGATTGGCCGAGCGGCTGTCCGAGCGGCGGAATTGCTGGAAGCCGGCGACATCGCGCAGCACATTTTCTATCCGGCCCGACGGATCGGCGAGCAACCGTTCGCGATCGATCTCGGCGGTCGAATAGGTGGCGCTACCCGGCGGCGCGGGCAACGCACTTCCGATCACGACGATCGTGTCGCCGTCTTCGTCGGCCTCGCTCGCCTCCTGCGCGAAGGCAGGACTCATGGCGAGGATGCTGGAAACTAGGAGGAGGAATCGCGGGGCGAATGTCATGCGTGCCTTAGTGCCAAGCCGGGGACTAGGACGGAAGGGCGCTGTGCTGCTACAAGCAAAGAAAAATCCCGAGGAGCCACGCATGTCCGCCGAAATCCACAAGGTCCCCGCAGCGCTTGCGCGAGATGCGCACGTCGATGCAGCGGAATACGACCGGCTTTACGCACAATCGACCGACGACGATGCCGAGACTTTCTGGCGCGACGAGGCGAAACGGATCGACTGGATGACGCCGTTTACGACCGTCAAGAACGTGTCGTTCGACAAGGCCGATTTCCGCATCGAATGGTTCGTAGACGGCGTGCTCAACGTCAGCGCCAACTGCCTCGACCGCCATCTCGACACGCGCGGCGACGAGACCGCGATCATCTTCGAAGGCGACGAGCCGGGCGAGGGGCGGCGGATATCGTATCGCGAACTCCACGCTGAAACGTGCCGCTTCGCCAATGTGCTCAAAGCGCAGGGGGTGACCAAGGGCGACCGCGTCACGCTGTACATGCCGATGATTCCCGAGGCGGGAATCGCGATGCTCGCCTGCGCACGGATCGGCGCGATCCATTCGGTAGTCTTCGGCGGTTTCTCGCCCGATAGCCTCGCCGGACGGATCGAGGATTGCGACAGTTCCTTCGTCGTGACCGCCGACGAAGGCATGCGCGGCGGCAAGACGATCCCATTGAAAACCAATGTCGATGACGCGCTCGAACGATGCCCCGGCGTTACATCGGTAATCGTCGTGCGGCGGACGGGCGCTGATGTATCGATGACTGCGGGCCGCGACGTTTGGTATCACGAAGCGCGCGAGAGCGTTTCGAACGACTGCCCACCCGAACCGATGAACGCCGAAGATCCTTTGTTCATCCTCTACACTTCAGGATCGACCGGCAAACCCAAGGGCGTGCTCCACACCACCGGCGGTTACCTGCTGTGGGCGACGATGACCTTTCATTACGTCTTCGATTACCGGCCCGGCGAGGTATTCTGGTGTACGGCCGATGTTGGCTGGGTGACCGGCCACAGCTATGTCGTCTATGGGCCGCTCGCCAACGGCGCTACAACGGTGATGTTTGACGGCGTGCCCAATTACCCCGATTTCGGGCGTTTCTGGGAAACTGTCGAACGACTGGCCGTCAATATCTTCTATACCGCCCCGACCGCGATCCGCGCGTTGATGCGCGAGGGTGACGACTGGGTTACGCGCCATGACCGCTCATCGCTGCGCCTGCTCGGATCGGTCGGCGAACCGATCAATCCCGAGGCATGGGAGTGGTACTGGCGCGTCGTGGGCGACGAGCGTTGCCCCGTCGTCGATACCTGGTGGCAGACCGAGACCGGTGGGATCATGATCGCACCGCTGCCCGGCGCTACCGATCTCAAACCCGGCAGCGCGACCAAGCCGCTGTTTGGTGTGCGCCCGCAGCTTGTCGATGGGGAAGGCCGCGTGCTCGAAGGCGCGACGAGCGGCAATCTCGTCATCGCCGACAGCTGGCCGGGGCAGGCGCGATCGCTTTGGAGCGATCATGAGCGTTTCATCGAGACCTATTTCACGACCTATCCCGATAAGTATTTCACCGGCGACGGCTGCCGCCGCGACGCCGACGGCTATTACTGGATCACAGGGCGCGTCGACGACGTGATCAACGTCTCGGGTCACCGCATGGGCACCGCCGAGGTCGAATCCGCACTCGTCGCGCATCCCAAGGTCGCCGAGGCTGCGGTTGTCGGCATGCCGCACGACATCAAGGGGCAGGGGATCTACGCCTATATCACATTAAACGCGGGCGAGGAGGGCGACGACGTGCTCCACGACGAGCTGCGCCACTGGGTGCGCAAGGAAATCGGTCCGATCGCCAGCCCCGATGCTATCCATTTCACCCCAGCGCTGCCTAAGACGCGATCGGGCAAGATCATGCGGCGGATCCTCAGGAAGATCGCCGAGGGTGACACGAGCAACCTAGGCGATACCTCAACGCTGGCCGATCCGTCGGTGGTTGATCGGTTGCTCGCCCATAAGGTGACGCTCGACGGGTAAGCGGCGGCAGTAATCGCCGATCGGTTTTAGAAGTTCACCGCACATGTCTGCGGATCTCCGCTTTCAAGGCCACGCTTGAGGGCTGCCATGCGCTGTTCCGAACTTCCGTGCGTGAACATGCTTTCGATCGGGTTCTGACCTGCCGATTTCATTAGCGTGTCGTCGCCGATTTGGTGCGCGGCGCGCAGACCTTCCTCGACATCGCCGGGCTCGATGCGGTCGCGATTGCGACCTGCCCAGACGCCGGCATAGCAATCGGCCTGGAGCTCGACCTTGACCTGGATCGCATTGCCTTCGGCTCGCGACGCGCGCGCCTGCAATCCGCGCGCCTTGTCGAGCGTACCGGTCAGGCCCTGGATATGATGGCCGACCTCGTGCGCGATGACATAGGCTTGGGCGAAGTCGCCGCCCGCACGCATGCGGTTGGCCATTTCGTCGTAGAACGCGGTGTCGAGATAGATATTGTTGTCGGTCGGGCAATAGAATGGTCCCATCGCCGACTGCGCCGCGCCGCAGCCCGATTGCGCGCCGCCCTGATAGAAGGAAAGGCCGGTCGGGCTATAGGTCTGGCCTTGTTCGCGGAAAATGGCGTCCCAAGTCTGTTCGGTAGAGGTCAGGACGCGGCACGAAAACAGCTCGGCCTGCGTATCGCAGGCGACACCGTCGCCCGATTGCTGCTTCGCGGGCGTTCCGCCGCTTAGGCCGAGGCCGCCGCCCGAAAACATGAAATATCCCACGATCGCGATGATAACGATCGTGCCGATGCCCATCTTGCGACCGAGGAGCATCGGCAACAGGCCGATCAATCCGCCTAGACCCCCGCCTCCGCCGCCGAAACCCGATCGTCCGCTACCAAGATCGCGCGCGTTGCTGCTGGGATCGAGATCGTCGAGGCGCATAATGGGTCTCCTGGTTCGGCCGGTCGCACCATCGATGCGCCATTGCGGGGTCGTTCCGCAATTGAAACATTGTCTGCCAGTCGAAACATTGGACGAGGCGGATGGTTCCTGTCACCAAGACGAGGAAGCTGCTTCGGCAGCACATTTTCGGGAGGAACAATGTCGGCCAACCTTAAAGGCAAGACTGCGCTGGTCACGGGAGCGACAAGCGGTATCGGGCTGGGAATCGCCCAGGCCCTCGCACATGCGGGGGCGAGAGTGGTCATCAACGGCTTCGGTGATCCTGTCGAGATCGAGCGCGAACGCGCTACACTCGCGGCCGCCAGCGGCGCGGGCGCCTGGTATTCCGACGCCGACCTGACCGATGCCGATGCGATCGTCGCGATGATCGATCTTGCCAACGAGCAGGCGGGCGGCGTCGATATCCTCGTCAACAATGCTGGCACGCAATATGTCGCCCCGGTCGACGACTTCCCGGTCGACAAATGGAACCTCATCATCGCGCTCAACCTGACCGCAGCGTTTCACACGACGCGGCTTGTCCTGCCGCACATGAAAAAGGCGGGCTGGGGGCGGATCATCAACACCGCATCGGCGCACTCGCTGGTCGCCAGCCCCAACAAGTCGGCTTATGTCGCGGCCAAGCACGGCATCGCTGGGCTGACCAAAACCGTCGCTCTCGAGGTTGCGCAGGCGGGTATCACGGTCAATGCGATCAGCCCGGGCTATGTCTGGACGCCGCTCGTCGAAAACCAGATTCCCGACACGATGAAGGCGCGCGGCCTGACCCGCGAGCAGGTCATGAACGACGTGCTGCTCGCCGCCCAGCCGACCAAGCAGTTCGTTACCGTTGACCAGGTCGCGGCGATGGCACTGTTCCTGTGCGGCGATGCGGCGTCCGCGATCACGGGGTCGAACTACTCAATCGACGGAGGCTGGACCGCGCAATGATGGGTCGCCGGGCAATTCCGATCGTGGCGTTGGTTCTGGCCGCTGGTGGCTGCCAGACCGTTGCCCCGCCGACGCCGGCCGAGATTGCGGACCAGCGCCCGACTGATTGGCGCAGCGTTGCAAGTCTTGCGGACCGCAAGCGGATTGCGAACTGGCGCACTGCCTGGGTCGCTGCGCTTCGCGCTGCGCGCGCCGCCGGGCATGGCGACAAGCTGGCCGCACGGTCCGCGCTGTTCGACCCGGATTCGGCGCTGCCCAACCCCTATATCCCGCCGGGCGACTATCGCTGTCGTGCGACCAAGCTCGGCGCGAAGTCGGCGGGCCTGCTCGATTATGTCGCCTATGGCTGGTTCACCTGCCGGATTGCCGCCGAAGAGGATATTTTCAGCTTCGCCAAGCTGAGCGGGTCGCAGCGCCCGATCGGCCTGCTGTTCGACGACAGCGACCGGCGGCAGGTGTTTCTGGGCACGCTCCAGCTCGGAGACGAGAGCGGCATTATCGATTACGGGATCGATGACAATCGTGACATGGCGGGCCTGGTCGAGCGGATCGGTGCCAACCGCTGGCGGCTAGTGCTACCCTATCCGGCGTTTGAATCACTTCTCGACGTGATCGAGATATCACCGCCCGCCGACTAGGGTTTGCGCTTCGGCACGCGGGGGCTAGACTGTCTCCGACATCATTCCCGGGGGATCCGCCATGCGCATACCGATTTCACTTGTGACTCATGCGGCGATCGTCGCGATGGCCTTGGCGTCCCCGACGATTGCCCATGCACAGGACCTGCGCGCCGACGTCGCTCGCGACATGCCCTCGCTGATGGAACTCTACCGCACGCTCCACACCAATCCCGAACTCAGCCTTCGCGAATATAAATCGGCTGCGCGGATGGCCGAAGAAGCGCGCAAGCTCGGTTTCTCAGTGACCGAAAAGGTCGGCGGAACAGGCGTCGTTGCGGTGATGGAAAACGGCCCTGGTCCGGTCCTCATGATTCGCGCCGACATGGACGCGCTGCCGGTCAGCGAACAGACCGGGCTCCCCTTCGCCTCGAAGGTGCGCGTGATGACCGAAGCGGGAGTCGAGACCGGAGTCATGCATGCCTGCGGTCATGATACGCACATGGCCGCCTGGGTCGGCACCGCGCGACGGATGGCGGCGATGAGAGACCAGTGGTCGGGGACTTTGGTGATGATCGGCCAGCCCGCCGAAGAGGTCGGCGCGGGCGCGCAGGCGATGCTCGACGACGGCCTCTACACGCGCTTTCCCAAGCCCGATTACGCACTCGCCTTTCACGATGCGGCGCAGTTTCCGGCGGGTATGATCGGCTATACGCCGGGTTACGCCCTCGCCAATGTCGACAGCGTCGATATCACGGTGATGGGCGTCGGCGGCCATGGCGCCTATCCGCACACGACAAAGGACCCGATCGTCCTGGCAAGCAAGATCGTCATGGCGCTGCAGACCTTGGTCTCGCGCGAAGTCGATCCGCAATCTCCCGCGGTCGTCACCGTCGGCAGTTTCCACGCTGGTGCCAAGCACAACATCATCTCGGACGAGGCGAAGCTACAACTAACGGTACGCAGCTATACCGACGAGGTTCGCGACCAGTTGCTGACGGGGATCGCGCGGATCGCCAAGGGCGAGGCAATCGCTTCCGGCCTAGACGAGGCGCATATGCCGGTGGTGACCGTGCGGCGCGAGGAATACACCCCCTCGACCTATAACGTTCCCGCCTTTGCCGAACGCTTCGCGAAACTTGCGACCGCGCGTTTCGGCGCCGACCGCGTCGTCCAGGCGCCGCCGGTGATGGGCGGTGAGGATTTCAGCCGCTTCTATCGCGCCGACAAGAACATCGAGAGCCTCATTTTCTGGGTCGGCGGCGCTCCTGCAGCCGATATCGCCGCCGCGGCCAACGGCGAGAAGGCGCTGCCGTCGCTGCATTCGCCATTCTGGGCGCCCGAC
>CAZHWG010000052.1:467-8747 GCA_964535925.1 uncultured Sphingorhabdus sp. | reverse complement strand
AGCACTGTGTTGACATCGCAGGGGTCGCAAGTTCAATCCTTGCCACGCCCACCATTATTTCCCGCGATGTCAGCCAAATTTCCAAATTCTCGTAGAGCGATCTGAGCTCCGAGCGCGGCGGGATCGCGGTACGGTATCGCATCGCCTATCCCCACCACCGTCCCGCAATTGGACGTGCCGCTTGAACGCTCGCGCCTGGGCTTCATCGCTCGCGCTTGCGCTGCGCGACGAAACATAACACTTGCATCGTTACGTTCCATCGTTACAGCACGCTAATACGCTATAACAATCGGTGAAAACATGACCTCCCCTTCCCGACCGCTGTCGAGAGACGCCCTCCTCGACCAACTGTCCGACGCCCTTCTCGTCCCGCGCGACCGCGCCGAGATGGCGGCGCTGCTCAGCGACCTGTGCACGCCGGCCGAGCTGCGCAGCCTCGCCGAACGTTGGCAGGTCGCCCGATTGCTCGACACGACCGAGAAATCCTATCGCGAGATCCATGACGATACCGGGGTCAGCACGACGACGATCGTGCGCGTCGCGCGCTTTCTGAAGCACGAGCCGCACCTCGGCTATCGGCGCACGCTCGATGCGGTGAAAAGCCGCCAGGACGAAGGATCGCGCAATGTTCGCTGACACCGACCGGCTGCACATCGCGATCCAGAAGAACGGGCGCCTCGCCGATTACAGCCGCGACCTGCTGCGCGATGCGGGCATGCGCGTCGTCAAGGGCGTCAACGACCTGGCCGCGCGCGTCGAGAATTTCCCGCTCGACCTGCTGTTCGTCCGCGACGACGACATCCCGACCTTCGTCGCCGACGGGGTATGCGATTTCGGCATCGTGGGCGGCAATGTCCTTGAGGAATTCGCGCTCGGCACGCCTCGCGCGCAGTTTGAGATCGTCAGCCGCCTCGGCTTCGGCCGCTGCACGCTCAAGATCGCGGGCAAGGACAATGCCGCTTACACCTCGCCTGCGAGCCTTTCGGGCAAGCGCATCGCGACGTCGTACCCGCGCATTGTCGTACGCTTCCTCGCCGAAGCGGGGGTCGAAGCCTCGATCGTCACGATGAACGGTGCGGTCGAGCTCGCCCCGCGGCTCGGCATCGCCGATTTCATCTGCGACATCGTCTCGACCGGCGCGACGCTCGACGCCAACGGCCTCATTGCGTTCGACATGGTTTATGAAAGCGAAGCGGTGCTGGTCCGCGCGCAACGCCCCGTCGATTCCACCAAGGCCGCCGCTGCCGAACAGATGCTCGGGCGGATCGAGGGCGTGCTGGCGACCAAGGAAGCCAAGTACATCATGCTTAACGCGGGCAGCGAGAACCTGCCTGCGATCACCGCGCTGTTGCCAGGCGCGGGTGCACCGACCGTCCTGCCGCTGCACGGCCGTCCCGGCCAGTTCGCGGTCCACGCGGTGTGCCAGGAATCGGTCTTCTGGGAGACGCTGCAGAAACTGAAAGCCGCAGGCGCATCGGCGATCCTCGTCGTCCCGATCGAAAAGATGATGATGTGAAGACTCTGACCTGGTCCGATCTGGACGAGAGCGCGCGCGAAGCAGCCCTGGCGCGGCCGGCGGCGCGTGCCGACGCGGCGCTGCGTGAGGGCGTACGGACGATCATCGAGGACGTTCGAGACTCCGGCTGGGACGCGCTGTGCGCGCATGCCGAACGGATCGACGCGGCATCCCCGAAGCGCATCCCCGTCGCACTCGCCGCCGAAGAGGCGCGCCGTAGGCTGACGACCGAGCAGATGCGCGCAATGCAGCTCGCGCGCGCCAACATCGCGCGCTTCCACGACGCCGCACGACCCGCCGATCTCAGCATCGAAACGCTGCCGGGCCTCACCGTACGCAAGCTGTGGCGGCCGATCGACAGCGTCGGGATCTATGTGCCCGGCGGGACCGCGCCGCTGTTTTCGACGCTGATGATGCTCGCCATCCCCGCCAAGGCGGCAGGCGTGCCGCAGATCACCGTCGTCACCCCGCCGCGCCCCGACGGCGCGCTCGATCCCGCGGTCGCGGTTGCCGCCGAGCTTGCCGGGATCGACGCGATCTGGAGCGTCGGCGGCGCGCAGGCGATCGCCGCGCTGGCCTTTGGGGCGGGCGGCATAGCGCGCTGCGCCAAGATCTGCGGCCCCGGCAACGCCTGGGTCGCCGAAGCCAAGACGCAGGTCGCGGCGATGGCGGGCGGCCCCGCAATCGACCTGCCCGCCGGCCCGAGCGAGCTGATGGTCATCGCCGATGGCGATGCATCACCCGAAATCGTCGCCGCCGACCTGCTCGGCCAGGCCGAACACGACGCCAGCGCGCAGGTCGTGCTGGTAACGACCGATACCGCGCTTGCAGAACGGGTCGCGGTCTTGCTCCCCGTGCTTGCCGCTTCGCTACCGCGCCGCGATATCGCGCTCGCCTCGCTCGACAATGCGCGGATCATCATCGCCGACAGCCTTGCGATCGCTGCCGATATCGCCAACCTCTATGCGCCCGAGCATCTCTCGCTGGCGATCGCCGGGCCCGACGCGCTGCTGCCCGCAATCCGCAATGCTGGCGCGGTGTTCGCCGGCGTGCTCGCTGCCGAGACGTTCGGCGATTATCTCGCCGGGTCGAGCCATGTCCTGCCAACCGACGGCGGCGCCCGCGCCTGGGGCGGAGTCACCGTCCACACCTTCCTGAAGGCGATGACCGTCCAGACCGTATCCCCCGCCGCGCTGCGCAAGATCGTCGCCCCCGCCGCGACGCTGGCGCGGATCGAGGGGCTCGAAGCGCACGCGCGCGCCGCCGAGGCCCGGCTCGTCACGCAAAACGCGAGAGCCACCGTATGACCAGCCTCGCCGAACGCCTCGCGCGCCCCGAAATCCTCGCCTTGCCGCGCGTCGACATCGCCGCCAACCCGGCGATGGCGCGCGACATCGTCAAGCTCGATTCGAACGAGAACGGCTATCCCCCGCTCGTCACAGGACCTCTTGCCGGCGATATCAACCGCTATCCCGATCCGCAGGCGCTACGGCTGACCGCGCGGATGGCGGCGCTCTATGGCGTCGCCCCCGACGCGGTCGTCGTCACGCGCGGCGCCGACGATGCGATCGACGCGCTGGTGCGGACCTTCTGCCGCGCGGGCGAGGACGCCGTCGCCTGTTGCCCGCCGACCTTCGGCCAATATGCGCAGGCGGCGCGGATCCAGGGGGCGCGCGTCCTCGAGGTCCCGTTGACCGCCGACTTCGCGCTCGACGAGGACGCGTTGATCGACGCGGTCCGGCGTGACGGCAGGGTCAAGCTCGTCTTCCTGTGTTCGCCCAACAACCCGACCGGCGATGTCATCGCGCCCGAGACGGTGCGCCGCGTCGCCGCGGCTTTGCCCGACACGCTGATTGTCCTCGACGAGGCCTATGTCGAGTTCGCCGCCGTCGACAGCATGGCGCGCGAGGCCATCGCCGGGGACAACCTCGTCGTCCTGCGCACGCTGTCGAAAGCCTATGGCCTCGCCGGGGCGCGGATCGGTGCGCTGGTCGGCCCGGCGACGCTGACCGCGATCGTGACGCGCGTCCTGCCGCCCTATGCCCTGCCCTCGCCATCGCTCGCCGCCGCGCTCGACGCGCTCGCGCCGACGCTGATGCCGATCCACGCCGAACGCATCGCCGCGATCATCGCCTACCGCGCACGGCTTGCAGCACTGCTGCGCGATGCGGGTGGCGTCGTCTCGGCGCGCGAAGGCGGCGCCAATTTCCTCCTGCTCGACGTCGCCGATCCCGCCGCCCTCGCCCGCCGCGCCGACGCGGCCGGTGTCCTGCTCCGTTTTCGCCCGCAGGTCGCGCCCGGCGCGGTCCGCGCGACAATAGGCACGTCTTCTGAAAACGCCGCCTTGCTAGCGCTGTTCGGGCTTGCCGCCGAACGCGCGAACCGGACCGGCCAGGCGATCCGCCAGACCAAGGAGACGCGCATCGCGGTCGCGATCGACCTCGACCGCGCCGAGCCGCGCAGCCTCGCCACCGGGATTCCCTTCTACGACCACATGCTCGACCAGGTCGCCGCGCACGCGGGATTCTCGCTGATCCTGCAATGCGAGGGCGATCTCGACATCGACGCGCACCACAGCATCGAGGATTGCGCGATTGCGTTCGGCAGCGCTCTGTCCGACGCGCTCGGCGCGCGGCGCGGGATCGGCCGTTTCGGATTTTCGCTGCCGATGGACGAAACACAGGCCGAGGTACTGATCGACCTGTCGGGTCGCCCGTATGCCAAATTCGACGGCGATTTCACCGCGAGCCATATCGGTGCCTATCCGACCGAGATGACGCGCCATGTCTTCCGCAGCTTCGCCGACAGCCTCGGTGCGGCGCTCCATGTCCGCGTCGCCGGCGACAACGACCATCACAAGACCGAGGCATGTTACAAGGCGTTCGGACGCGCGCTGCGCCAGGCGGTACGGGCCGAGGGCGACGGACAAAGCGTGCCGAGCACAAAGGGCGTGTTGTGAGCACCGAAACGGGCGCGGCCGCCCCCGATCTGGCGATCCTCGACCTCGGCTATGGCAACATCGCCTCGATCGCGCTCGCGTTCGAACGGCTTGGTTGCGATGCCGTGCGAACCGCCGATCCCGACACGCTGCGCGGCGCGCGGCGCGTCCTCGTCCCCGGCGTCGGCGCGGCGGGCTTTGCGATGGCGCGGATCGACGAGCTCGGCCTGCGCGACGTGATCTCCGCGCTGACTCAGCCGGTGCTCGGCATCTGCCTCGGTATGCAGCTGATGTTCGAGCACAGCGAAGAGGACGACGTCGCGATGCTCGGCGTAATCCCAGGCCGCGTTCGACGCATCGCCGCCGCGCCCGGGCGCCCGGTGCCGCACATGGGCTGGAGCAAGCTCACACTACGCGCGCCAGCCGCAGGCCTCACCGATGGCGACTATGCCTATTTCGCGCACAGCTTCGCCTGCGACGACGGGCCGGCAAACATCGCTGTCGCGGAATATGGCGGCGCGATTCCGGCGGTTGTCGAACACGGCAATGTCATCGCCGCGCAATTCCATCCCGAACGATCGGGCGCGGTCGGCGCGGCGTTCCTCATGGCGTTTCTTGCCCGCACATCGGAGCCCATGCCATGCTGATCTATCCCGCGATCGACCTGATGGACGGCGGCTGCGTGCGCTTGCGCCAGGGCGATTTCGACGCGCGCACCGATTATGCACGCAACCCGCGCGAAGCGCTTAGCGACTATGCCGAAGCGGGCGCGCGCTGGACGCATATCGTCGATCTCGACGGCGCGCGTGCGCGCGAACCGCGCCAGCACGCCCTGATCGCCGAACTCGCGCGGGCATCATCGCTGCGGTTGCAGGTCGCGGGCGGCTTTCGCACCACCGACCAGGTCGCCGCGATGCTGCATGCCGGTGCGGCGCGCGTCGTCATCGGCAGCCTCGCGGTGACCGACCCCGAAGCGGTATCGGCGATGATCGCCACGCACGGGGCCGATCGCATCGCGCTCGCGCTCGACATCAATCTGGAGAACGGCGTGCCGATCTGCGCGCTGGCGGGCTGGCGCGAATCGTCGCGCGTGTCGCTGTGGGATGCCGCCGCGCGCATTCCCGCGGCACGCCATATCCTTGTCACAGACATCGGCCGCGACGGGATGTTGGCAGGGCCCAATAGCGCGCTCGTCCGCAGCCTCGTCGAACGCCTGCCCGAAATCGCCATCCAGGCGTCGGGCGGCGTGTCGAGCCTTGACGATATCGCCGCGCTCGCCGCAACCGGCGCGGCATCGGCGATCGTCGGCAAGGCGCTGTGGGAAGAGCGGATCGATCTGCGGGAGGCGATTGCCCGTGCCCGCATTTAGGATCATCCCGTGCCTCGACGTGCGCGCCGGGCGCGTCGTCAAGGGCGTCCAGTTCGCCAACCATCGCGATGTCGGCGATATCGTCGAGCATGCGATGTACTATCGCGACCATGGCGCCGACGAGCTCGTCTTCTATGACATTACCGCGAGCGCAGAGCGGCGCGGGATCAACCTCGACTGGGTCGAGCGCGTCGCGCGCGTGATCGATATTCCCTTCGCGGTCGCAGGCGGGATCGCGAGCCGAGATACTGCCGCCGCAGTGCTCGACGCAGGCGCCGACAAGCTGTCGATCAATTCGCCCGCGCTCGCCGATCCCGAGCTGATCGATACCCTGGCGCGCGATTTCGGCAGCCAGTGCATCGTCCTCGGTCTCGACAGCTTTCGCGACGAGGACGGCACCTATCGCGTCAAACAATATACCGGCAGCGAAGCGACGAGCCGCGACGCCGGGCGCGAAACCATCGCCTGGGCGCGCGAGGCGACGCAGCGCGGCGCGGGCGAGATCGTCCTCAACTGCATGAAGCGCGACGGCATGCAGGGCGGTTACGACTCCGGGCACATTGCCGACGTCGTCGCCGCGGTCGACGTCCCCGTTATCGCCTCGGGCGGTGCGGGCAATGTCAGCCATTTCGCCGATGCCCACGCCGCCGGCGCGAGCGGCGGGCTGGCGGCGAGCATCTTCCACGATCGCCGCGTCGCGATTCCCGACCTCAAACAGGATCTCGCCGCGCGCGGGATAGAGATACGCCCTTATGACCAACCCTGAGCGCACCAATATCGCCCGATTCGACCCCGCCACGCTCGGTTGGGACAAGAACGGCGGGCTGATCCCCGCGATCGTCCAGCACGCCGCGACGCGTCAGGTCCTGATGCTCGGCTATATGAACCGCGAAGCGCTCGACGCCAGCCTCGCCAGCGGCATGGCGACGTTTTTCAGCCGTTCGAGGCAAAGCTTGTGGCAAAAGGGCGAGAGCAGCGGCAACAGCCTCGCGATCGTCTCGATCGAGGCCGATTGCGACGGCGATACGCTGTTGGTGCTGGCGAGTCCCGCGGGGCCGACCTGTCATCGCGGCACGGTAAGCTGCTTCGGCGCGGGCGACGCGCGATTCGCCTTTCCCGCCAGCCTCGAAGCCATCGTCGCCGAACGCGCATCGGCCGACCCGGCGACGGGCTATACCGCCGGCCTGATCGCGCGCGGGATCAAGCGGATCGCGCAGAAGGTCGGCGAAGAGGGGGTCGAGACCGCGCTCGCCGCCGCGACCGGGGACACGCAAGAGTGTATCAGCGAGACCGCCGACCTCGCCTTTCACCTCACCGTCATGCTCAAGGCCATCGGGCGCGGCTGGGGCGACGTCGAGGCGGAACTCGCGACGCGTCATGCCGATGCCAAAAGGGATGATGGTGCTGCTGGAGAGGATTGAACTCTCGGCCTCACCCTTACCAAGGGTGTGCTCTACCACTGAGCTACAGCAGCACATATCCGAGGGGGTCCGCCTGAACGGTTCGCCCCGCCCCATCGGGGCAGCGGCGCTCTTGCGGCAAGCCCCGTCAGGTGTCAACAGGCTGTCATGAGCCAGCCCCCGCACAAACCCGCACAAGCCGAAATCGAGGCCGAAAAGAAGCGCCGTCTCGCCGAGCAGCTGCGCGCCAACCTGCGCAAGCGCAAGAGCCAGGCGCGCGCGCTTGAAGGACGAAGACTAGACGTTATTCGGCGGGCTTGACCCACGGATAGGCCTTCACCGGCACGGGAATGTTGCAAATGTCGGCCCCGCCGGCTGGAACGATGAAGAACGGGTCGCGCCGATTGGCGCGCGCCTCGGCATATTGGGCGAAGGCAGCGCTGTCGGTCGAGAGGTACGCGAAGCGCGGGCGCTGGTTGACAAGCAGCTCATTCGCCAGCCGGACCGAGACGATCGGCGTCGGGCTTTCGTCTTCGGTATAGAAGCCGAGCTGGCCATGCCCGCGCGGCAGGCTCGACAGGTATTCCATCCCGTCGATTACCCGCCCGACGAGCGCGATATTGCGGTCGAGATGGCGCGGCGCATGGCCGATCACGGTGTAGAGCTCGGCGCCGGTGCCGGTATTGGGCGACAGATCGCGCCCGACCCCGACCATGCCGTAGCAATGGATGGGCCAGACCGATTTGGCATCGTCGTTAGACGCGACCGGCCACCCCATCGTGAATAGGCTATAATCAGAGTAGGCATCATGAACGCGGGGGAAGGCTTCACTGCCTTGGCGAGCATAATAGGTCATTTCGGTACGCGCTTCGGCTTGATCGCCGATCTCTCCGGACACGCGCTCCGGCAAACCGGCGATAGGCGTCATATATTCGCTCTCTGGCACCACCGCCAAACCCTCGGGCAGCGGCTTCTTCTCGGTCGCGTCGCCCCACTGGACCACGTAATTGTCCTGGACGCGGTTGACGCTGGTGCCGTCCCACCAGTGCGCCGCGGC
>CAZHWG010000052.1:0-457 GCA_964535925.1 uncultured Sphingorhabdus sp. | reverse complement strand
CATGTTGCCGATCCAGCCTTGCGAGAAGGGCGGCGGCATCAACTGGATGACGACGCGGCGCGGCTTGCCCTGCGCGTCGGGCGCGAGCTGCATGACCATCAGGTCGCTCGGCGCGATCTCGACCCAGTCGGCGGCGGGGGCCGCATCGACGATCGCATTGGGCGACGGCGCCTCAGCGACGGGCGGGTCGGCCTGGGCGAGCGCGGAGGTGACGGGAAGCGCGGCGCATCCGGCAAGCAGGACGGCGGCGATCGAGAGCGTGATGGTGCGGGTCATGCGCGCACCCTGCCATATCGCGCGGGGAGGTCAATACGCGCGCTTGCCCCGCCCTCCCCTTCGCGATAGGAGCCGCGCTTCCAAGCATGCGGAGCGGTGGCCGAGTGGTCGAAGGCGCTCGCCTGGAAAGTGAGTATACGTCACAAGCGTATCGTGGGTTCGAATCCCACCCGCTCCGCCA
>CAZHWG010000051.1:7537-8959 GCA_964535925.1 uncultured Sphingorhabdus sp. | reverse complement strand
CCCCCGACCTAGCCGTTATGAGCGGCCAGCTCTAACCAACTGAGCTACAGGCCCACATTCGAGAGGCCTTTACCGCCCCCGAATACTCACGGAGATAGCGGAGCGCCCGCGCGCTTGGCAAGCGGCGAGCTTTCGCTGTGGGAAGTGATCGCCGACAGGATCTGGTCGAGTGACGCGGCGGCATAGCCATGATCGCGCAACGCGCGCAGCACCGCGTCCCACCAGCCGTAAAACGTCGCTAGATCGGCAGCGTCGCGAACATAGGGCGTATTACCCGGCGCGAGCGAGGGCGAATGGAACGACAGGACGAGGACGGGCAGATCAAGCGCGGCGCATTCGGCAATCGCCGCCACGGCTTCCGCCGCAGTCGTACCCTCGGGCGTCAGCGGGACGCGTTCGACCAGCCGCGCACGCGACAGTAGCGAGCGCACGCGCGAACGATCCGACACGCTGTGGAAGAGCGGACCGCCGAAACGCCCTAACAGGCCGACATAGGGGCTGGTCAGCGGCAGTTCGGCAATACGGCTATCGGGACCTGTCCAGAACGGGCGCAGCGGCGCGGTGCTGTAGTCGGGCCCACCGACAGCGCGGTAATCGTAATGCGCACGCACCGACGTGTCGCAGGTAACACCAAGGTCGGCGAGCATCGCCATCGTTTCGCTGCCCAGGCCATAGCGTCCGGCACGGTATGAGCATGGCTGGACCGAGAATCCTTCGACCAGCGCGTCGTAGAGCACGCATAACTTCGCGCGTTCAAGGTCGGGAGGAAGATTGCCGGTGTAACTGTTGTGCGCGTTGACCGCCTCGTCGAAGGGCGGCGTTACCCATGGATGGAGTTGGAGACCGATTTCCGCTTCGCCATCGGCAGCGGCGCGACCCAGGACATCGCGTGCAGTCGTATCGAAGGCGACGGGATAATCGACGAGATAGAGCGGCTTGACCCCCGCGCGATGAAAATAGGCCTGTCCTTCGGCCAGTGCCGAGGTTGAAGCGAGCGAATGAGCCGTGCGCGAAAACGGGGCGCTCCAGTCGAAGTCCTCTTCAGTGTCGATCGTTATAAGGAAACGACGACCCATCGCAGGATCAAAGGCGATCAGGGGCCCCTCGCGATAGACTGGCTGTGGCGCCACGCATTCCCCCTCTGCCCCGCGGCCCGCTCTATTGTCAGCCAATTGTCCTGTCGGCGCGTCGGGCCGCACTATCGCCAGGCAGTCTTAAAATCAGCTTATCCTCGACCATCATCAACGCGCCGCCCACCTGATCGAGCGCGCGCTCGACCAGCCGCAAAACAAAGGCGAGAGCAAGTCGCGCGGGTGCGGCGCCAGCCTCGTCGTCATGGGGCGGATCGCGCAGCGCATCGGGCGATAGCCCCGCCAGCGGCATCGGCAGCGCGATAACGAGTACCGCCCCCTGCCCGCTTTG
>CAZHWG010000051.1:0-7527 GCA_964535925.1 uncultured Sphingorhabdus sp. | reverse complement strand
CAACACGCTGACCAGCCGTACTAGCGGGCGATGGGCTCTCTCGGCCGCTATGCCGAGGACGGCGTCGAGATGCTCCCTGGCAAGATCGATCTCGATATCGCGTTCGCTTGCGACGTCGGCTAGATCGCCGATCGCTGCCGAGGCGACTTCGCCGATCGTGCAGTTGGTGGCGCCGTCGTCCGCCGGCGCGTCGCGCGGTGCCAGTGCGAGATCGAGGCTATCGATCATCGCCAGCGAGGCGGTGGCATCGCTCGCGATGCGGTCGGCAATTTCGCGATAGCGGTCGCTCGCGGGCCCCATCATCTGCGCCTCGATCATCTGCGCAAAGCCCGAAATTGCGTTGAGCGGCGTACGCAGCTCGTGGACGAGCTGGCGCATCGCGTCACCGCGATCAACCGCGGCTTCGACCGCAGCGATGCGCGCGTCTTCACCTGGAGCCGCGCGACGGACTGTACCGCGATAGCCCTCGAACCTCCCGCTTGCGGGGTCAAATGTGGGGATTGCCGAAAAACGCCAGCTGCCAGCGAAACCGGGCAGCGGCGGCAGGACTATGCGTGCGTCATGGATCTGCCCGCGATGGCGAAACGCCCCGACCGCACCCGCGTCGGGGCCGCTTAGCCCATTGTTCGCGGGAGTCGCAATATCGAGACCGATCAACGCGCCGCGCGGCGCGCCCGCGACCCAGTTGATTGCGCCGTCGGGGCCAGTGGTGAATTGGAAGGCATGGATGCCGAGCGGTTCTTCGACACGACGCGCGGCCGCACTTTCGCGTGATTCGCGAAACGCATCGATGCGGCGGACGAGATCGCGGATCTGGTCGCTTTCGGGAGCCGGTTCTGCTCGCTTCTCCTCGATATCCTTAGTGACCGCGACCTCTGCAACGACACTAGTGTCGGGCAACCGCATATCGCTCGGTCCCATCGCGTCGAGGGCGCACCGGGCGGTTGCGGACAGGTCGTCTCTCGCGCGCAAGGTCGCGCGCCCGCTGGGTCCTAGTGCAGGGATAACGATCGCCCAGTCGGCATCCGGCAGGCTCACCGAACGGAGCATCGCGCGCGCGACATCGGGCGCATCGTGCGCGAACAGCGCAACGATCGGCGCGAATCGCGCATGTGAAGCAAGTGCGTGCGCGGTCGCGATGCGGTCGGCGAGCGGAATCGAATCGCGTTCGCGCGCCAGTTCGGCGAGCGCACGCGCCGCAATCCTGCGTTCAATCAGGGCGCCTTTTTGCGCAACGATATCGGCAATCTGGCGCCATCTGTTACGGCGCAGAAAGGGTGACGCGGGGTCACTTGCGATCACGGTCGCCAGCATGTCGTCGAACCGCATTGCCTATGCCTATGCCTATGCCGATTGGTTAGCGAATGGATAATCTCTAGGCCGCTTGTCGTGCTTGCGATAGGGGGCCGATAAGCACGTAGCAATGTGGCACAATTGCAAAAGTCAGAAATTAAATTATTACGTCGAGCCACATTTGATGGGATAATTACCTATGGCTTTCGTAAAATTCGACGACATCGACCTCGCGATCCTGCGTGAACTGCAAGCCGACGGTCGCATGACCAACGTCGAACTGGCCCAGCGCGTCGGCCTGACCGCCCCGCCCTGCCTGCGCCGCGTCCGCAGCCTCGAAAAGTCCGGTGTCATCGAGGGCTATCACGCCGATCTCAATGGTACCGCTCTCGGCTATTCGATTACCGTGTTCGCTATGATCAGCCTGTCGTCGCAGTCGGATGCGGCGCTCAAAGCGTTCGAAGCGCATATCGCGACGATCCCAGAGGTCCGTGAATGCCATATGCTCAACGGCGAGATCGATTACCTGATCAAGATCGTTGCGCAGGACCTGCGGAGCTTCCAGGAGTTGCTGACCTCGCAGCTGACGTCCGCGCCGCATGTCGCGAGCGTCAAAACCTCGCTGACGATCCGCCGTTCGAAATACGATCCGGGCTTCCCGATCGATTGATCGCGAGCACGAACGAACGCAAAACGGGGCGCATCGCTGCGCCCCGTTTCGTCAGCTTATCCCCGAATCTTAGCTCGCCGGGGTAGTCGCGGTGGCCGCGGTCGACGCGGCCAGCTTCTGCGCGACATAGACCGACCACAAGCGCGCGAGGCTGGCCCGCGGACCGGTCACTGCGGCGAAGGCCTGCTGAGCGCCAGTGAAATCGCCCGACTGCGCCAAAGCAATGCCGAGGCGCGTATTAACGGCCGCGACATCGACCCCGCCCTTCTGCAACGCCAGGCGATACATAGCGGCGGCCTTGGCATATTCGTTATAACCGAGCCAGGCGTCGCCGGTCGCGCTGGCGATCTTGCCGGTAGCAGACGTCGCAGCGGTGCTCTCGGCATCGCCGAGGCCGCTCTTGTCCTTCGCGATTTGACTCGCCTGGTCTTTCGACAGTTTGGTGAACTCGGCATCGGACTTGGCAACCGCACCCGACCGGATCCCTGCCTCATAGGCTCTGACCGATTCACCGGGCAGGCCCGATTCGGAAGCGACCGCAGCCCATTCGAAAAACTCCTGACGAGTCTGCATCGCCCCGGTGGCATCGAGCAATCGCAGCGCGTCTAGCGTCGCGCCCTTTTCGGGCTTGAACGTCTGGAGATACAGGATCGTGGTATTGCGCCAGTTTTCCGGTGTCGGATACGACTGGTTGCGCAACGCAAGAAAATCGATGAAGTCGGCCGAACGTCCAGCCTTCTGCGCTGCGCTTGCGGGACGGTTGAACCAGTCAGCGGGGACCTGCTCGCCCGCCGCACGCTTTGTGGCGATCGCTTTGCGCGCGATCGCGAACGCCTCGTCGAGGCGGTTGGTCCTGAGGTAGGAGTCGGCCAGCATCAGCTGCGCATTGTTCTTCGTGTAGCCGAGCTCGAGCGCCTTCGTCAGACGTTCGATAGCAAGTTCGTACTTGCCGTCGGCAAAAGCGAAGTTGCCCGAGTAGAAATACATCGAGGGCAGCTCGGTGGGATCGGCAAGCCCGGTCGAGAGGATCGTTTCGACAGCCTTGTACTGCTGCGGCATATCATTCAGGTTGGCGGCAATCTGAAGGCGAAAATGCGCCGCGATATTTTTCTCGTAAGGGGTGACCGCAGCGGCCTCGGCTGCAGCGATGCCAGCGTTGGCAGTGACAAAGTCCTTGGCGAGGACCGCCTTTTCTACAGGCTCGGCGGCGGCACGGAATTCAGCGCTGATTTCGGGGGCTTTAACCTCGTCGGTCTTCTTGTCCTTGGCCATCGCAGGGGTGGCCACGAGCGCCAGGCTTCCGACCACCATCGTGCAGGCCAGCAGGCGTCCTGAAATACGTCGCATAATAATCTCCTGAAAAATTCTCTCGCGTCGCATCTGCGCGCGGATTCCAACAACTAACGCACAATGGCGAAAAACGGTCCGGCGGGTGCGAACGATCGCGGGCTAGCCGATTACCCCTGTTATATGAGGGGCGGCATGAACCATTTTTGAATGAAATCGACAAGTGGAACTTTGGCGGCGATCTCGCCGACCGATACACGGCGTTATAGTTGATCGAGGTGTCGGGTCAGGTCCCTCAGCACGCGCGGGTCGCCGGGGGCACCGTCGAGCGCAATATCGGCCAGCGCTACGAGATCGACGAGACCGAAAGTCTCGGCTAGGCCCTTGAGCCGCCGGGCAGACATGATCCAGTTAGCATCGCAGCGCGAGCGCCTGAGCAGATCGATATGACCCTGCGCACTGGCGATCACCGACCCGCGCAGCTCATCGGCCAACGCGGCATCGTCACCTGCCGCTGCGGCGAGCAGGGCATTAAATGGGGTGGATTCGACTGCCATGTCCGCTCTCTTAACAGTTTCGTGGTTAACTTTGCGTTTCGTCCCCGGTCAAAAGGGGATACAGTGCGCCCATGGCAGGGGAATCCAAAATCATCGGCATATGGCCGCGTTCCAACCAAACCGGGTCCGACATGGACGAACCGGCGACGATCGACGAGGTGCCCGCCCCGCTGGGGGACGATGGAGATGTTGTTGAGAACGTGAGGGCACCCGACGAAAGCTTGACCACAACGCCAACCGAACCGGACAGCCACCAATGGGTCGACCCCGCGTGGGAAAAAGCCGAATCGCCGGAAATTGCAGCACGAACGCCGTGGGTCGCGATCCTGATCGGCGTTTCCGCAGCTGCGTGGATCGGCTTCTACGCATGGCTGCTGGTGCGCGGCGACATCGCGCTCACCGACCCGACAGCCTGGGCCAGCGCGCTGGCGACTGCCAGCACCCCACTGATCCTGCTCGCGGCGCTCTATCTGATCTTCCAGCGATCAAGCGCTGCCGAGAGCAATCGCTATGGCCGGTTGATCCGCAATCTCAGTAGCCAGACCGGCGCGCTGAACAGCAAGCTCGAGGCGGTCAACGCATCGCTTGCACTCGCCCACCGCCAGATGCGCGACGATGGCGAGCGGCTGAGCGCGATGGGCATCGACGTCGGCGGTCGTATCGTCGAAGCGAGTGAGCGCATTCGCGGCGAAATGACCGCAACGCTGAGCGCCAGCGACAGCATGGCACAGCATGCGAAAAGCGCGTTCGATCAGGTAGAGGGCCTGCTCGCCGGCCTGCCGCGTGTCGACGCGGTTGCCGCGCGCCTGACCGAGAACCTGCGCCAGGCCGGGCTTGCTGCGCACCAGCACGGGTCGGCGCTGCAGGCGCAGATCGCGACGTTGGAAGAGACTGCGGCGCAATCCGAACAAGGGCTGTCCGCCAGTACCGTCGCGCTGTCCGCCCAGATCGAAGAACTCGGCGAGCAAAGCGATGGCCTGAGAAAGCGACTCGATGCCACGCGGGGCGAATTGCTGGCGACGATCGGCGCCTCGCTCACCAATATCGAACAGGCGCTGGCGGGCGCGCGCGAATCTGCGCGCAGCGAGATCGAGGCGATGGTCCGCGAGGCCGAGAGCGCGCGTGATCGGCTCGTCGCGGCCGGCGACGGCTTGGCCGAGACGTCACGCGAACGGCTGGCCGAATGCGATGACGTCGTCGCAGCGATCGGAGACCGGCTAAGCGAACAGACCGAGCAGGCCGACGGCATCGTCGAAGGCCTCGTCCAGGGCATCGAGAGATCGCGCGAGGCGATGGCGACCCTCGACTCAGACTGGGCCGCCACGCTCGACGGACTGGGTTCGGCGATCGAGACGTTGAGCGGCAAGACCGAGACGATGACGGCCCGACTTTCGGACAGCGAAACCATCGCCCAGCGGCTGCTGTCGCGCTCGGAAGACCTGATGCTCGCGCTCGATTCGGTGGCGCGCGAGATCGACGAGACGTTGCCGCGCGCGCTTGCGCGGCTCGATGGCACGATCGGCCAGAGCCGCACGCTGATGAACGATATAGCCCCCGCTGTCGAAACGATGGAGGCGGTCGGCAACGCGGCACTCGAACGGCTCAAGGAAGCGCAGGCGCTGCTAGCCAACCAGAGCGAGGAAACCGAGCGCCAGCGCGACATCTTGGGCGAGCTTGCCGCTGCCAATGGCAACGCCCTGCGCGACATGAAGGCGCTGATCGCCGATATCGAAAGCGGGTCGCAATCGGTCGCCGACAGCGCCGCGCCGCAACTCCTCGAAGCGATGGTTCGCGTCAAGGAAACCGCAGGTCAAGCGATCGCGCACGCGCGCACCGCGCTAGCCAGCGTCGTTGCCGATGCCGCCGATACGATGCGCGAAGCGACGATGAAGGGTCTCAGTGAAACGCTCAAGGCCGGCGTCGCCGACCGGATGAGCGAGATCAGCAAGGGATCGGAGCGAGCGGTCGAAGCGGCACGTGCGGCAACCGAACAGCTGCTGCACCAGATGGCAACGATTGCGGAAACCAGCTCGGTAATTGAGGCGCGCGTCGCCGAGGCCCGCGCCGCGGTGAGCGATGCCGATCACGAAAGCCTCAGCCGCCACGTCACCTTGCTCACCGAGTCGCTCAAATCGACCGCGATCGACGTCACCAAGATCCTGTCGAACGAGGTCACCGACACTGCGTGGGCAGCGTATCTCAAGGGGGATCGCGGCGTTTTCACGCGTCGTGCGGTGCGCCTGCTCGACGCGACCGACGCGCGTGAAATCCTTGCCTATTACGAAAACGACGCGGATTTCCGTGAATACGTCAATCGCTACATTCACGATTTCGAGGCGATGCTGCGCACACTGCTCGGCACGCGCGACGGTCAGGCGCTAAGCGTTACATTGCTCTCGTCGGACATGGGCAAGCTTTACGTCGCGCTGGCCCAGGCGATCGAACGTCTGCGCGACTAATCCTCACCCCGGCGCTATCCGTCATTCCCGCAGGATGATTGGTACATGCCCACCGCACCCGCCAAGACCGCGCCCATATCCTGAGGGCGTCAGCTGGCCGGATGCTCGTCCCAACCTGATTGACTGCCGACTGCGATCGGTCACCCTCAGGTCCGGCTGAACGCCAGAACTTCGATCCAGCGATAGACAAAGTTGAGATAGAACAACCCGAACAGCAATCCCGAGAGCGCGGTCGTCAACAGGACGACGCGGCCGGGGCGGAAGTTGGCCGGGGCGCTGTCGGCCTGTCCCGGCACCTTCTCCTCGCCGAGCTCGTCCGAAGTCCGCACCCCGATCGGCAGGACCATGAAGGCGCAGATAACCCAGAACAGGATGTAAATCGCGAGTGCGGAATACCAGGGCATCGTGTTCTCTCTCTCCTTGGTCCCCGTAACGAAGGGGTTAAAACAGGATCGGTACGGCAGGACCCCGCCTCAAACCTCTACAAGCAGCACGTCGACGATCGGCTTGTTGCCGGTCCAGTCGGTCGCAACGCGGCGGACGGCGAGGCGCAGCGTTTCGCGGAACGCGTCGTCGCCCTTGCGCTTTGCCTTGTGGCGCTGGTTGAAGGCCTGCTCGACCGCGCTGCCGAGATCGGCGACGAACTGCTCGCGCTCGTCCTCGACAGGCACGCCGAGCATGCGGAATTCAGGCGTTCCAGCGAGATTGCCGTCAGCATCGCGCGCGACCGCGGCCGAAATATGCCCGCTCAGCGACAGCTTGCGCCGCTCGTTCATTACCGGGCCGTCGGCTGCAAGGATGACGTCGCCATCGAGGACGAGGCGACCGACCGTGACTTCATCAATCTTTTTGGGCCTGCCCGGCGCGAGGCGGACGACGTCGCCGTTCTTCTGGAATACCGCCTTGGGAATGCCCTGCGACAGTCCGAAGCGTTCATGCTCCTTCATGTGGCGGATCTCGCCATGGACCGGCACAAGAATTTCGGGACGGATCCATTCGTACATCGCGGCCAGTTCGGGGCGACCGGGATGACCCGAGACATGGATGTGCGCCTGGCGTTCGGTGACCATGACGATGCCGCGTTCGGCCAGCCGGTTCTGGATCCGGCCGATCGCCATCTCGTTGCCCGGGATCTGTTTCGACGAAAAGACGACCCAGTCGTCCTCGGCGAGCGCGAGCTGGTGGTTGCCCTCGGCGATCCGCGCGAGCGCGGCGCGCGATTCGCCCTGCCCGCCGGTCGCGACGATCATCACCTTGTCGC
>CAZHWG010000050.1:0-8979 GCA_964535925.1 uncultured Sphingorhabdus sp. | reverse complement strand
AGATGATGCCGGTATCGCCGGGCGCGAGGTCGGCATTGTGTTCGTGAAAGGCGATGATCGATCCCGCCGAGCTGGTATTGGCATAGCGATCGAGCACCGTCGGGCTTTCGTCGTCGCTCGCTTCGTAGCCGAGCACGCGCTGGGCGATGAGCCGGTTCATCCCGGCATTGGCCTGGTGGAGCCACATCCGGCGAACATCGGTCGCGGTGAAACCGTGGGACTTCAGTTCGTCGGCGATCATCTGCGCGACCATCGGGACGACTTCCTTGAAAACCTTGCGTCCTTCTTGGACGAAGAGCCGGTCGGTCGCGCCGTCGTCGCGGTCCTCATGCGGCGGCTCGGCGCGGTTGAGAAAGCCGAAATTGTTGCGAATGTTGTTCGAATACTGGGTGATGAGCTTCGTCCCGACGATCTCCCAGTGATCCGCTGGCGCGATGTCGGCAGCCTCGATGAGGATTGCGGTGGCGACGTCGCCGAAAATGAAGTGGCTGTCGCGGTCGCGCCAGTTGAGATGGCCCGAGCAGATCTCGGGATTGACGATCAGCACCGATCGCGCTGTCCCGGCGCGGATGAAATCGGCCGCGACCTGGATTGCGAAGGTGGCCGACGAGCAGGCGACGTTCATGTCGAAGCCGAAGCCGCCGCCGCGGATCGTGCCGATGCCGAGCGCATCCTGTATCTCGACTGCCATTGCCGGATAGGCGCGCTGCATGTTCGAAGCGGCGCACAATACTGCGTCAACGTCGCCGGCGTCGCGGCCGGCGCGCGCGAGTGCATCGCGGGCTGCCGCGACGCCGATCTCGGCGAGGACCGACAGCGCGTCGTCGGGACGCTTGGGAAAGGCTGGACACATGCGCGCTGGATCGAGGATCGCATCTTTCGATAAGACGTGTCGCGCCTTTATCCCGCTCGCCTTTTCGATGAATTCTACCGAGCTTGGCGCGAGCGGCTGGCGCGTACCAGCTGCGATGGCGTCGGCATGGGCGGCGTTGTCGGCTGCTACCCAGGCGTTGAAACTTGTGACGAGCTCTTCGTTCGAAATGCTGTCGGGCGGGGTGAACAGGCCGGTCGCGCTGATCACGGGTCTGGGGGTCGAATGGGGCATGCACCCGCGTTAACCGTGCAGCCTGCTACTGGCAATGCAAGGTGTCAGGACGCTGTTGCATCGAAACAACATGTCGCGATCTTATCCTGAACCGACACAAAACTTCGCGTTAACGGCTTGCTAACCATCGTCGTGCCATGGTTGTTAGGCGATGGGGATGGAAGAAAGACGAGCGGGAGTACGACGATGACAACCAGTTCAAGACCGGCGATGGGCAACCGAGCCCTCGAGGAAATGAAGGAATTCGCGAGTTTTCCGAAGGGTACCCAACGCTATATCCGTCGTGCGCTCGACGTCGGGCTCGACCGTGATGACGCCATCGCGCTGTGGTCGCGCGACGTCATCGAGGAAACCAGCATCAAGGTCCAGGCACGTGTCTATCGCAAGCTCGACCGCATTCGCGGCGAGATCCCCGACGACAGCGGCATCGAGACCGTCGAGACCTTCATGGCGCCATTGGTGTCGGTCGCCGCGTTCGACCTTGGTCAGAACCGGATCGACAATTTCGCGGCATTTCGCTTTCTCTACGAGCGCCTGATCGGTGCCGCCGCGCGGCCGTGGCTGCCCGGAGCATTCTGCGCTGCCGCCGCGCTGCCGCACATTCATCCCGAGCGGCGCCGCGCGCTGCTTCAGTCGATCAGCGAAGCGGCTGCGACCGCGCCCGGTTGGTCGAACCGCGAACCCACCTTCTTTCCTGCCTGGGTCGACAAAATCGACATGAGCAAGGCGGCGAACTGAAGCGCAGCATCATTAAGATATGCCCTTGGGGGCGAGGGTCGGTCATCCGCGAGGGTTGCCGGCCTTTTTTTGTGCAACCAGCTTTCGTGCATTCAGCCTTTTCGACCAGCGTTCGCCGTGCCATCCATTCAGCGCCGTCGATAGCGGAAATACCAGACCTCGTGGCTTAATCGCCGCGCTTTGGCTTCGTAGCGCGTTTCGGGCCAGCCGCCCGGGCGACGCAGGAAGTCTTGCGGCGTGTTCGCCACCCATTCGAAGGGACCGTCATCGCCGATTCTCGTCTGCATCTGCATCAGCGCCCAGCGAAGATAGACCGGGTGGTCGGTGCCAAAGCGAAATTCGCCGCCGGGCCGGAGCTTGCGCGCGATCATGGCGAGCGGGCCGGGGTTGATCATCCGGCGCTTGGCGTGACGCGCCTTGGGCCAGGGGTCGGGGTGAAGCAGGTAGACGAAGCTCAAGGCGCCGTCGGGGACTCGCTCAAGTATCTCCAGCGCGTCGCCGTGGTGGATTCGGACATTGCCGTGCGTGCCGACGTCGCGCCCGTCGCGGATATGACCGAGCGCCTGCGCAACGCCATTGATGAAGGGCTCCGCCCCGATGAAGCCGTGATCGGGAAGCAGGTCGGCGCGGCCCGCCATATGCTCGCCGCCGCCGAAGCCGATCTCGAAATGGAGCGGACAGTCGCGCCCGAACAAGGTGGTTGCGGTGACGGGGCCGTCGGCGGGGACGGCGATCGCGGGGAGTAGCTCGTCAACCAGCTGCTGTTGCCGGTCGCGCAGCTTCTTTCCCTTGGCGCGCCCGTAAAGGCGGCTCAGGGTCGTTGGATCGCCAGATTTGTTTGCGCTCATGTGGCGCGCGGGTAGCGCGGCGACGCGACCAGGTCGAGGATTAAACGGATACAAAGGGAACGCGCCGCGACGGCGACCCGTTGAACGTGTAAGGAGATTGCATGACCAGGACAGCCACGCGTTCGCGCAAAAGACCAGCAACAAATACAGTGACGCCCGGCCACGTCGCCACTGCTACCGTGGCGCCCGAGGAAACCGATGTCGGCGAAACCGCCGAAGCCATTGCCGATGGTGGTGATCATGCCCGGCTACTGATAGTTAACGGTGCGGTGTTCGGCCTGGGACTCGTCACGCGCAACGCGAAGCTGACGCGAACCGGCGTCAGGATGGTCATCGCGCAAGGCCTGGCATTCGGCGCGCGAACGCTGTTTTCGCAAGGCGTGCACGCGCAAGGCGAGGAAACGGCCGAAGAGGCATCGCAGCATGGCACCAAGTCGGCCAAAGATCCTGCCAAAGACGACGAGGAGGGAGTCGCAACGGGGAGTGGCGCGGCGACGGTCGCGGTGGCGCGCGCGGTGTCAGCGACAACGCCAATTCCCTATATCCCTGCGCGGCTCGCCGGCCTGGCGATCACCGGGCAAAACAGGCCCCGCAAGGCCAACGCAATCAGCGACTTCCTGATGGGAGCCGCGATCGGCTGGCTCGCCGAGCGACTGGCCAAGCGCCTCGTCGGCGGCGAAGACGAGGACTGACCGCGGTGGCGAAAACGCTGTCGCCGAAGCGAGCGTGAGCTATAACGGTCGAGTGACCCAGACATATGACTGTATCATCGTCGGCGGCGGGCCGGCCGGGCTGACCGCCGCGACCTACCTTGCGCGCTATCGCCGACGAGTCCTCCTGATCGATGCAGGCAAGAGCCGCGCAGCGATGATCCCTCGCAGTCATAACCATTCTGGCTATCCCGACGGCATCGAAGGCGTCGAACTGCTCAGGCGCATGGCGCTGCAGGCGGCGCAGTTCGGTGCCGAATTGCGTAACGGGTGCGTCGCGAAGATTGCCCGCCGTAATGACAACGGCGATGACGACGGGTTCGTCCTGACGCTGGCCGAAGGCGGCTCGGTCGAGGCGCGCGCCGTGCTGATCGCCACCGGTGTGGTCAATCGCAGGCCGCCGATCGACGATGAGGCGCACGACGCCGCGTTGGCGGCGGGAACGCTGCGCTATTGTCCTATCTGTGACGGATACGAGGCAGGCGGCTGGGAGTGCGAGAGCGGCGGCGAACGGCGGATCGCGGTGGTCGGCGCCGATGGTCACGGGGTGGCGGAGGCGTTATTCCTTAAGACCTATTCCGAGCATGTGACGCTGATGACACTGATCGCATGCGATCTCGACGAACACGATCGCGCCGATCTCAGCCATGCGGGCGTGATGTGGGAGACGCGTCCCGCGTCGGGCTTTGCCTTTGAGGAAAACAGCGTCACCGTGACGCTGGACGACGGCGAGGAGAAGCGGTTCGATACGCTCTATCCCGCGCTGGGTTCGAACGCGAACAGCGAACTGGTTGAGCAGCTCGGTCTTGATCTCAACGACGAGGGCTGCATCGTGGCTGACAAGCATCAACGGCTGGGGATGAAGGGTCTTTATGCTGCAGGCGACATCGTCGCCGCGCTCGACCAGATTAGTGTCGCGATGGGCCATGCCGCCATCGCCGCAACGACAATCCACAACGATTTGCGCCATGTCGACGGCGCGATCGCCAAGGGCTGAATATACAGTCGAGTTTTTACCAAAAGTTCGTCTATTTATCGTACGCCGACGGGATGTTGGGTGTTTCGGCGATCTTGTGGCTTATTCCCGCCTTTTCCGTTCTGTTCGGTGTTACTTTCGCGACGATTGCGATGGCATATAAGTCGGAGATCGCTCCGCGCTGGGCGACGGCGGGGGTTACTGCGCTGGCCGTCGCCATCAGCGCCGATCTCGCCCGGCCAGATCCGACCGAATTGAGCTTGTGGATTGCGGGCTTCGGCCACTGGGTCGCAGCGGGTTGCATGCTGCAGGCGATGCTAGTCCGTCATGAACGGTCGCTGCCTTACTCCGCCTTGCTCTCCATCTTTGCTTTGCTAGTGCCGATCCATCTGTGGTCGATCTGGATCGGCGACGTGCCGTCGGTGCGGATATTGGCCGTAAACGCCGGTGCATTTGCGATCTTTTCCTTTGCGCTGATCGGCTGCCTGCGCGGACCGATCGATGTTTTCGACAGGATCATGCGGAGCATCATCGTCGTTGTCCTGTTGCTCTATCCGCTTCGCATGGCGGTCTATTTCTGGTTCCCGCCCGAAGCGGTTCCGGAGGGGCCACTGCTGTCGCAATATATGCTCCTACTTTTCACGATGGTCGGTATATTGGGTGTCGCGTTCTCGATGGCGTTGCTGCTGGCGATCGGGACCGATATCGTCCAACTCCACCGGCTTGATAGCGAGATTGATGCGCTGACTGGAATTCGCAATCGCCGTGCGCTGAACCGCCAGTTGGCCGATGCCAGCAGCGTTGCCGGCTATGGGGCGGTCATGGTCGTCGATCTCGACCATTTCAAGCGGATCAACGACCATCACGGGCACGATATCGGCGACAAGATATTGATCGCC
This sequence comes from uncultured Sphingorhabdus sp., assembly GCA_964535925.1. Classification (GTDB taxonomy): domain Bacteria; phylum Pseudomonadota; class Alphaproteobacteria; order Sphingomonadales; family Sphingomonadaceae; genus Flavisphingopyxis. The sequence continues at coordinate 3,703 of CAZHWG010000050.1, read as the reverse complement.
GCGGCACGAGAGCTGGAGGCCAAGCTATCCCGCTTCGGCGCCGTCACACGCATGGGCGGCGAGGAGTTCGCTGTGCTATTGACGAATGAGAGCGCTGCGGCGGGACCGGCATTGGCTCTATCAGCACGACAGGCTATCGCGAGCGTCCGCCTGCCCGATCCCCACGACCAAATCGCGGTGACGGCAAGCGTCGGACTGGCGTTCCGCGAAATCGACCAGCCGCTTTCAGATACGCTGCGCGCGGCCGACCTGGCGATGTATCATGCCAAGGCTGCGGGACGGAATTGCGCGTTCGAGGTCGAGCGACGCCACGGCCTGCTTGAACTTCGCGCCGTCGCCTGACATCGCGTATGATAACGGCGACGGCGAACGGCGTCGGATTAAGTCGTGTTAAGGTGTGTGCGCAGGGACCCAATCGCTCGCATCGATGGTTGGCCTAGCGACGCATGACGTATCGCCGCGCAGCCGAGCGTTCGAGAGGATTGACCTTTGATAAAGAGTCCAGCACCGCAGGCGGCGTCCCCGAGTGCGGAGCGTCCTGGCCAGCTCAGCGATCTCGAGATAGCGATGGCCGAGGCTGCGGCGGCGGAAAATTATGAGGAGGCTGCGCGGCTGCGTAACGCGATCCAGATCATCAAACAGGCGGGAATGACTGCCGCCGACGCCGGGTTAGCGGGCGCCCCCGAAAGCGAAGCCGATTTCGCCGGGCTCAGCCGGCAGGAGCCGGGAAAGATGGGGATCGGCAGCCAAGTTCCGAAACGCACCCCGCCCGATGGTTGGACGCCGCCGAAGAAGCCTGACCCGATGACCGCAGGCCACAGGCGCGGGGGGCGGCGCAAGGGATAGCCACTGCGAAGCGTTGTCGCTCAACCATGCTCTCTCAGTGCGTAGAATTTCGTATCAGTCCGGCATGCAACAGAACGATTCAGCCCAGCGCCACCTTAAGATCGTCGATCAGGTCGGTTTTCTCCCACGGGAAGAAATGGCCTTCGGCCTTGCGACCGAAATGGCCGTAAGCAGCGGTCTTGCGATAGATCGGCTTGTTAAGGCCGAGCAAGTTGCGGATGCCGCGCGGGGTGAGCCCACCGAGACGGGGGATATTGCCGATTGCGGCTTCGAGCGCGGCATCCTCGACGGTGCCGGTGCCGTGCGTATCAACATAAAGCGACAGCGGCTCGGATACACCGATCGCGTAGCTCAACTGGATCGTGCAGCGCTTTGCAAGGCCGGCGGCGACGATGTTCTTGGCGAGATAGCGCGATGCGTAGGCGGCCGAGCGATCGACCTTGGTCGGATCTTTGCCCGAAAACGCACCGCCGCCGTGCGGGGCGGCACCGCCATAAGTATCAACGATGATCTTGCGCCCGGTCAGGCCGGCGTCGCCGTCGGGGCCGCCAATTTCGAAACTGCCCGTGGGGTTGATATGCCAGACGGTCTCGTCGGAGATGAGGCCATCGGGGAGTATCTCACCGACGACACTCTTCACGTAATCCTTGAGTTCGATTTCCTTTGCACCGGTGTCGTAGCCCTTGGCGTGCTGCGTCGAAACGACGATCGCGGTCGCCGCGGCGGGCTTGCCGTTATGGTAGCGCAGCGAAACCTGGCTCTTGGCGTCGGGTTCGAGAAAGGGCGCGGCGCCCGACTTGCGGTCGTCGGCGAGGCGTTTGAGGATGCGGTGGCTGTAGTGCAGTGCGGCGGGCATCAGTTCCTCGGTCTCGTCACAGGCGAAGCCGAACATGATTCCCTGATCGCCCGCGCCCTCGTCCTTGTTGCCGCTGGCATCGACGCCCTTTGCGATGTGGTCGGATTGGCCGTGGAGATGGTTTTCGAACGACAGCGTCTCCCAGTGGAAGCCGTCCTGTTCGTAGCCGATGCCGCGCACGACATTGCGTACGGTCGCCTCGATCTCGTCGCGTGCTCCGGGCGCCCAGCCGTGCGTTTCGGGCCAGCGGGCGGTGTCGTAGATCGGCTTGCAGCGGATTTCGCCGGCGAGCACGACGCGCTGGGTGGTGGTCATGGTTTCGCAGGCGATGCGCGATTCGGGATCCTTGGCGAGCATCAGGTCGACGATCGCGTCGCTGATCTGGTCCGACACCTTGTCTGGATGGCCTTCGGAAACCGATTCGGAGGTGAAGAGATAATTGTCGCGCATGCTGGAAAAACCGTCCTGTCTGGCTGATCGTGCGGCCCGTCTGCGAGCCGTTCACGCGTCATATAAAGAAAGCTTTATATGACGGCTAGGGGTTTTTTGCCGCAGTCCGTCGCACGGCCGGCACGAGCGCGAGCAGCAGCAACAGGCCGGCGAACAGCAGCGGGATGATATTGCCGAAGAGGGCGAACAGCGTCGCGGTGCGCGCGGGCGGTATGACCTCGTCGATGCGCCCGGCCTTGCCCATCGCGAGCTTGTGAACAACCCGACCATGAGCATCGATGATGCCGCTGATGCCGGTCGGGGTCGCGCGGATGACAGGCAGGCCTTCCTCGATCGCGCGCAGCCGGGCTTGGGCGAAATGCTGCGGCGGGCCCGAGGCGCCGAACCAGGCGTCGTTCGACGGGTTGAAGATGAAATCGGGACGGTTGGCGCGGTCCACCACGCGGCCCGAGAAGATCATCTCGTAGCAGATCTGGACGCCCATGCGGCCGAAGTCGGGCAGGTCGAGCGTGCGCGCGCCGGGACCCGGCCAGAAATCGATCGCGCCGGGGACGAGCCGCGACAGGCCGATCGCCGACAGGATCGGGCGCATCGGGAGATATTCGCCATAGGGGACGAGATGCGCCTTGTCGTAGCTGCCGATGACGCGCGCATCGGGGGTGAGGACGGTGACACTGTTGCGGGCGCCGATTGCATGCGCACCGCCCGGGCCGCCGCCGATCTCGAGATCCCCGCTGCCGGTGACGAGCAGGTCCTGGGGACCGAGCAGCGCGGCGAGGCGGTCGCGCGATTGCGCTGCGCTGCTCCCGCCGAGATTGACCATGTCGTAATAGCGCGCCGGATAGCCGCCTTCGAGGAAGTCGGGGATCGCGGCCTCGGGCCACAGGAGGAGGCGCGGCGGCGCGTCGGGGTTTCGGACGCTGAGCGCTGCCAGCTTGTTCCAGTTGAGCGCGTCGAACCCGGGGTCGGCCTTGGTTTCCTGAGGAATGTCGGGCTGGACGACGGTGACCGCGATGGGCCGCCCGCCGGATGCGCGGGACGGCACGTCTGCTGCCGAGACGCGGTAGGCGAAGCCGCCGATCATGAGCGCGGCGGCGAGCAGCCCGGGTGCGAGCGCGTCGCGTCCGCGACCGCGGCCGAGCAGCCAGAAGGCGCCGCTGGCGAGGACGAAGACGCCGCCCAGCCCGTAGGTGCCGAGCAGGGCGCTGGCATCGGCAAGTCCCGGGGTGACGAGTGCGACGCCGAGCGGATTCCAGACGAAGCCGGTAAACACCCAGCTGCGCAGCCATTCGGTGATGATCCACATCGCGGCAAAGGCGAACACCAGCAGCCAGCCGCGCTGACCACGCAGGCCGCCGAACCGGCGTGCGATCGACCATGCGCCGAACGTGGCGAGCGCGGGATAGACGGCAAGGTAGATGGCGAGCGCGACGACCGCGACCCAGCCGAGCCAGGCGGGCATCGCTGCCTGATAGGTAAAGGCGGTGGCGATCCACGCGTTGCCTAGGGTGAACTGGCCCAGACCGAACAGCCATCCGATCAACACGGCCC
>CAZHWG010000049.1:0-9034 GCA_964535925.1 uncultured Sphingorhabdus sp. | reverse complement strand
ATGAAAATCCTCGTCCCCGTCAAACGGGTGATCGATTACAACGTCAAGCCGCGGGTCAAGGCCGATGGCAGCGGCGTCGATCTCGCCAACGTCAAGATGAGCATGAACCCGTTCGACGAGATTGCCGTCGAAGAGGCGATCCGGCTCAAGGAAAAAGGCCCGGCGGACGAAATCGTCGCGGTTTCGATCGGACCCGTCAAGGCAATCGAGACGCTGCGTACCGCGCTGGCGATGGGTGCCGACCGCGCGATCCTGATCCAGACCGATGAGGACGTCGAACCGCTCGCTGTCGCCAAGTTGCTCGCCAAGGTCGTCGAGGCCGAGGCGCCGCAACTCGTCATTCTCGGCAAGCAGGCGATCGACGACGACAGCAACCAGACCGGCCAGATGCTCGCCGCTCTGCTCGGCTGGGGACAGGGCACCTTCGCGTCGAAGGTCGTTGTCGAGGGCGATAGCGTCGATGTCACGCGCGAGGTCGATGGCGGGCTCGAGACGGTCAAGCTCAACCTCCCCGCGATCGTCACCACCGATTTGCGTCTCAACGAGCCACGCTATGCCTCGCTGCCCAACATCATGAAGGCGAAATCGAAGCCGCTCGAACAGAAAACGCCCGACGATTACGGCGTCGATATCGCGCCGCGTCTCAAGACGCTCAAGGTCGTCGAACCGCCCGTCCGCCAGGCGGGGATCAAGGTCGCTGATGTCGACGAACTCGTTGCCAAACTCAAAGCCCTGGGAGTCACCTGATATGAAAACGCTCGTTTGGGTCGAACATGAAAATGGCGCGGTCAAGGACGCCACGTTGAGCGCTGTTACCGCTGCCGGCGAAATGGGCAATGAAGTCCACCTGATCGTTGCTGGCAAGGGCGTCGACGGCGTCGCTGCTGCGGCCGCCAAGATTGCAGGTGTCGGCAAGGTCCACGTTGCCGATGACGCGGCCTATGACCATGCGCTGGCCGAGAACATCGCGCCGCTGATCGTCGAATTGATGGGCCATCACGACGTTTTCGTCGCGCCCGCAACGACGACGGGCAAGAATATTGCGCCGCGCGTCGCCGCGTTGCTCGACGTCATGCAGATTTCGGACATCCTCTCGGTCGACGGCGACAAGACCTTCACCCGCCCGATCTATGCCGGCAATGCCATTGCCACCGTCCAGTCGAGTGATGCCAAACTCGTCGTCACCGTGCGCGGAACGGCGTTCGACAAGGCTGCCTCGGAAGGTGGATCGGGCACGATCGAAGCCGTCTCCGCGACCGGCGACAAGGGTCTTTCGAGCTTCGTCGGCCAGGAAATCGCCAAGAGCGAGCGTCCCGAGCTGACCAGCGCCAAGATCATCGTTTCGGGCGGGCGAGCCTTTGCCAGCAACGAGAAGTTCCACGAACTGCTTGAGCCGCTCGCCGACAAGCTCGGCGCCGGAATCGGCGCCAGCCGCGCTGCGGTCGATGCGGGCTATGCGCCGAACGATTATCAGGTCGGCCAGACGGGCAAGATCGTCGCTCCCGAGGTCTATATCGCGATCGGTATCTCAGGCGCGATTCAGCACCTTGCCGGCATGAAGGACTCCAAGACGATCGTCGCGATCAACAAGGACGAGGATGCTCCGATCTTCCAGGTCGCCGATCTCGGCCTGGTCGGCGACCTGTTCCAGATCGTGCCAGACCTGACCGCCAAGCTCTGATCGTCAGTCGCGCTGGGCGTCGTCCTTATCGGCCTCTTCGGCCTCGATTACTTCGTGGTGCAGGTGCAGCGGGGCGAAGCGTAGCAGCAGATAGCCGACGATCGCCGAGAGGATCGTCCCCATCAATATGCCGATCTTGGCCTCTTCGCGCAGCAGCGCGGCTTGCGGGGTTGATCCTGGGAAGGCGAGTTCGCCGATGAACAGGCTCATCGTGAAGCCGATGCCGCAAAGCAGAGATACGGCATAGACCTGGAGCCAGGTCGCGCCGCGCGGACGGCTTGCCCAGCCGACCTTTACCATCAGCCAGACGCTGGCGAAGATGCCGAGCTGTTTGCCGATGAACAGTCCCGCCGCGATGCCGAGCGGGAGGGGCGCCAGTATCTCGTCCGCGCCGATGCCCGAGAGGCTCACGCCCGCGTTGACGAAACCGAACAGTGGCACGATCGCGAAGGCGACCCGGCCGTCGAGGCGATGTTCGAGGATGTGGAGCGGCGACACCTTGCTGTCGGGATGGCCGGGCGTGCGGATGATCGGAATCATCATCGCCGCGAGAACCCCCGCAATCGTCGCGTGGACCCCAGACGCGAGCACGGCGAACCACAAGGCGACGGCAAGCAACAGATAGGGCCACAGTCTTTGCACGTCGTTGCGGTTGAGGACGTACATGACAGCGAGGATCGCCGCGGCGGCAAGCAGCGCGATGGTATTGAGCGATTGCGTGTAAGCGAGCGCGATAATCGCAACCGCACCCATGTCGTCGACGATAGCAACGGTGACGAGGAACAGTTTGAGCGAGGTCGGGGCACGTTTGCCGAGCAGCGCGAGCACGCCGATGGCAAAGGCGATATCGGTCGCAGCGGGAATCGCCCAGCCATTGGTCAGCGTGGGAAAATCGCGCGTGAGGAACAGGTAGATCGCCGCCGGCAGCAGCATGCCCGCCGCTGCCGCGACCACGGGCAGGCGCCGCCGTCGCCAACTCGACAGGCGCCCGTCGACGAATTCACGTTTGATCTCGAGCCCGACGAAAAAGAAGAAGATCGCCATCAGCCCGTCATTGACCCACAGATGCGTCGTCATCGGTCCGAGCTGATCGGTCAGCGTCGGGCCAATCTTCCAGTGGGTAAAGTGAAAATAGCTTTCGGCGAAGGGCGAGTTGGCGATGACCAGCGCCAGTCCTGCGGCGATCAGCAGAACAATGCCGCCGGCCGCTTCGTTCGACAGAAAATCGCGCAGTGCCGACCGCGTCCCGGTCCTGTTCTGGGCCTTCGTCACCAATCCATCCCCTCTGAAACCAGTCTGGACGACTAGCCGTGCAGTCGGCTGGGTCAACCCCGTGTCGCACGCAAACTGGCCCATGGCGTTGTTTTTGCCGTTGATTTAATCGTTTGGCGCGCCAATACTCCGGGCCGAGGGGGCAGGCCGATGCCGAACTGGGCGCTTGAAGGCGACGGGATCCTAGCCGGATTGGCGGTTGCGATGCACGCCGCCAGTATCGAGCTCCTGCTGTTCGCCGCAGTCTTCATCCTGCTGTTCGGCCTTGGGGACATCCTGATCGATGCGCTGTGGCTGGGCAATCGGGCAATGCGCGCACCGTCCCGTATTGTTGCGCGCGGGCGCCCGCTGGCGCATCGGCTGGCGATCTTTATCCCGGCCTGGCGCGAGGCCGAGGTGATCGGCGGGACGTTGGCGCATGCGAGCGCGGCGTGGCGCGGCGAGCCGTATCGCATCTATGTCGGGGTCTATGCCAATGACGGCGCGACGCTGTTGCGCGTCGCGTCGCGGGCGGCGCTCGATACGAATATCCGCATCGTCATTCATGCCCGGCGTGGCCCGACGACCAAGGCCGACTGCCTCAATGCAATCTGGCGCGCGCTGCGTGCCGACGAGGCGATCGAAGGCGACCGCTATGACGCGGTGATCCTGCACGATGCTGAGGACTTCGTCGATCCTGGCGAGCTGGCGGCGTTTGACCGGGCGCTGCACGATCACGCCTTCGTCCAGCTGCCGGTGATTCCGTTGCTCCCCGATCGCGGCGCGTGGATCGCGGGCCATTATTGCGACGAGTTCGCCGAGGCGCACCAGAAAGACATCATCGTGCGCCATCGGATTGGCGCGCCGATCCCCGCCGCCGGGGTCGGCTGCGCGTTCCGGCGCGATGCGATCGCGATGATGGCGGGTGGCGGCGACCCGTTCTGCGCCGAAAGCCTGGTCGAGGACTATGAAATGGGGCTCGCGATCGGCCAGGCAGGCCTTGCATCGACGTTTTTCCGTGCCCGCGGTCCCGACGGATCGTTGATCGCGGTTCGTAGCCATTTTCCCGCCGATCTGGAATCGTCGGTCCGGCAGAAGGCCCGCTGGATTGCCGGGATTGCACTATCGGGTTGGGATCGGATCGGCTGGGCCGGCGGCTGGAGCCGGCGACAGATCGCCAGCAACTGGATGCTGTGGCGCGATCGGCGCACCGTATTGTCCGCCATCGTCACGATCGCGGCCTATCTGGGGGCTCTCCTGCTCGTATCGAGCGAAGCGAGCACGTCGTTTCTCGACATCGAACACGCGCCAACACCCGCTTTGATGGGGCCCTTGCTGGCGGCCAGCAGCGTCGTCCTGGTCTGGCGACTGGCGATGCGCTTCGTGTGCACTGCGCGGCTTTACGGCCGCGCCGAGGGGTTGCGTGCTGTGCCCCGGGCGTTTGTGTCCAACGTCGTGACGGTGGTCGCGGCTCACCGGGCGTTGGCCCTGTATATCAAGGCGTTGCGCGGAGCCCAGCTTCGCTGGGACAAGACGCGGCATGTGACGAGCGCATTGCCGCTGAGGACCGAGCGGAGCCGCTCTTGACCGGGTCTTCGCGTGCCCAAGCGTTCGAGCGCCGCGGCCTCTCGGGCCAGCCACTGATGATGGTGGTCGGCGTCGTCATGCTGTGGATCTGGATACGGGCGTTCTGGTGGGTCCTCGATGCTCCGGTGGTCCAGGCTCCTAACGCTCCAATGTGGCCGCTTGCCCACTTCGCCGGTGCGCCCGCCCACGTATCGTCAGACGTCTTGCCAGTGCCGTTGGCGGCCACCCTGCCGGCCACGACGCCGCGCATCGCCACGCTAAGACCAATAGCGGTGCAGACAGCCGGGTTTTCGGGCGGACAGGGCGGTGTGTCATTCGACAAATGGCTGCGACTCACCGCGCTGGGGGGGCAATGGGACTTCGCGCATCGTCCTGCCGCGTCCGAAGGTTGGCGGGCGGGCTATTGGCGCGCCGGCACTCGCGACGCGCAGCTCGCAGCGAGCATGACGCGTCGATCATCCCTGCCAGTGACCACCGGCTTGGGTATCGAGCGCGCCGAATCCGAACCGGTGTCGCTCGCCGCGGGATCGCGCCGATGGGCCGCCGCGGCATGGCTGTTGGCGAGGCCGGGCAGTACTATCGATCAGGACGCGCCGATCGCCCGCTATGGTGCGTCGCAGGCGGGCGCGCTGATCGAATATCGCGTGGGCGGCGACGCGTCGCCGCGCGCCTATCTGCGAGCCAGCCGCGCGCTTGTCGGCGGCGGCGAGACCGAGATCGCCGCAGGGATGAAGTTCGCGATTGGCGACCTGCCGGTCGCGGCGCATGTCGAGCGCCGCTTTGCCGCCAATTCGGCGGGACGCAATGCGATGGCGCTGTTTGTCAGCGGTGGATTTGCCGCCGGCGACCGCACCCGTCTCGCGACCGAAGCCTATGGCCAGGCGGGGATTGTCGGATTGCGGCGCCAGGTGCCGTTCGTCGACGCCGCGCTCGTGGCACGGCGCCAGATCGTCGCGCGCGGACCATTGAGCCTGTCGGTGGGCGGCGGCGGCTGGATCGGGGCGCAGCCGGGCGCATCGCGCGTCGAAATCGGGCCCCGGATCGAAGCGCAGTACGACGACGGTCTCCAAGGTCGCCTGTCGCTCGACTGGCGCGAGCGCGTCGACGGCAGCGCCGAACCGCGCAGCGGCCCGGCGATGACGCTGGCCTTGTCTTTCTAGTCGCTGGCAGGTGGGACGAAAGAGCCTTCGTCGTTCGACGCACGGTTTCCCCGCACGCGTTTCTTCTCTATCCGCTAGGGCGGCAGTCGCGGCAGCCCGCCGACGCCGACACAGCGGATACCGGCCCGATGGATCTTTACCTGCCAATAGCCAATCTCTCGGTGAACGCCCTGGTGATCATCGGCCTGGGCGGGCTGGTCGGATTCCTGTCGGGCATGTTCGGCGTCGGCGGCGGTTTCCTGACGACGCCGCTGCTCATTTTCTACGGCATCCCGCCGACCGTCGCTGCCGCTTCGGCCGCCTCGCAGGTCACCGGCGCCAGCGTCTCGGGGATGATGGCGCACATGCGCCGCGACGGCGTCGATTTTCGCATGGGCGGGGTGCTGGTCGCGGGCGGCATCGCCGGATCGCTGCTTGGCGCATGGCTGTTCCGCCTGCTGACCGCGCTGGGCCAGATCGATACCGCAATCGCGCTGCTTTACGTGCTGATGCTGGGGTCGGTCGGCATTTTGATGGCGCGCGAATCATTGACCGCAGTGCGCGCCGTGCGCAGCGGCAAGCCCGTCCGAATCAAGCGCCGGCGCCACCACCCGCTCGTTGCAGCGTTGCCGATGCGATGGCGCTTCTATCGCTCGGGGCTCTATATTTCCCCGATTGCGCCGTTGCTGCTCGGCGCGCTGACCGGGATCATGACGATGCTGCTCGGCGTCGGCGGCGGGTTCATCCTGATTCCCGCGATGCTCTACCTGCTCGGCATGGGCACGCAGGTCGTCGTCGGCACCTCGCTGTTCCAAATCGTCTTCGTGACGCTGGCGTCGCCGATGACGCACAGCCTGACGACGCATGCGGTCGACCTCGTCCTTGCCGTCCTGTTGCTGGTCGGCAGCGTCGTCGGTGCCCAGTTCGGTGCGCGCTTCGCGGTCAAGGTCAAACCCGAGTATCTTCGCCTGGCCCTGTCGTTGATCGTGCTGCTCGTCGCGGCGCGCATGGCTTGGGGCCTGGGCATCCGGCCCGACGAAATCTATTCGGTGCAGGGCGCGTGATGCGGATAGCGAGCATTCTCCTCCTGCTCGGCGCGCTGATGCTCCGAGCGGGGCCTGCAGCGGCCGCCGATCCAAAACTGGTGCCCGACGTTTCGCAAAGCGACATCGAGATCCGGTACAGTTTCGCGGGCGAGACGATCCTGCTGTTCGGCGCGATCCTCTATCCCGACCGCAAGCTGCCCGACGAAGACGTCGATATCGTCATCGTGCTCAAGGGACCGTCGGTACCGATCACGATCCGCGAAAAGCGTCAGATCGGGGGCATCTGGATGAATGCCGAAGCGGTCGGCATGCGTTCGGCCCCTGGCTATTACGCGATCGGGTCGTCGCGTCCGATCGGCGATATCGTCGATGAACGCACGGCCGCGATCTACGAACTGGGCCTGCACAACCTGCAGCTGTCGCCGACCGGTTTCACCTCGCCTGACCAGTTACAGCGCTTTGAAACAGGCCTGATCGATCTCAACCGCCGCACACGCATCTATAGCGAAGACGCAAGCGCGGTGTCGATCCGCGAGGGCGTGTTGTACCGCGCGTCAATGACGGTCCCGGCGCGTGTTCCGGTTGGAGGCATTACAGCGCAGACGTTCCTGATATCGCACGGCAAGGTGCTGGCGGTCGCGTCGCGCGACATCACCGTGCGCAAGACGGGTTTCGAACGATTCATCGCCATGGCGGCGCAGGAGTTCGGTTTTTTCTACGGATTGGTCGCCATTTTGTTGTCGCTTGCCTTCGGTTATGCCGCGAGCGCCTATTTCGGCCGGCGTTGAACGTCTGACGAATCGATAACCGGGTAAATCGTTTATTTACACCGCGCTTATAAGGTCATTCCCACGGCACATTCACGACGTTTGCCCAGGGGAATTATTGATGGACATGGCCGGCAAGGATTTCGGTGCGGCATCCCAGGGCAGCGAGCCGACGAGCTCGCTGCCGGGTCGCGCCCAGGCCTTTCCTACACGCGCCACGGCCAACGCTACCGGAGCAGCGCAGGTCGGCATCCCGGCGACCGGTTCGGTCGGCATCTGCATCGGCGAGGTGATGCAGATTTCGGGTTCGAGTTCCGAAATCCAAATCGAGCTCAGCAAGCTCAATTCGTTGCGTGACCATGACGACCCTGCGGTTGCGATGGCGGGCCAGGTCGGCAGCCAGATCAAGATCCATATCGGCAATTTGTGGCTGCTCGCCAATATCCGCTCGCAGAAGATGACCAACCGCGCCGAAGGCGTCATCCAGGCGCAGATCGACTTTCTCGGCGAAGGGGACGAGGAAAAGCTGACTGGGCGCATTTTTAATTTCCGTCGTGGCGTTACGCGCTATCCGACGCCGGGCAGCGAGGTCTATGCCGCGACCAGTCTCGACCTCAAGCAGGTCTATGCCGCCGATGCGCGGCCGCACGTCGAAATCGGCACCGTCTATCCGACTAAGGACATTCGCGGCGCGCTCTACATCGATGCGCTGTTGGGCAAGCATTTCGCGTTGCTTGGATCGACCGGTACCGGCAAGTCGACCGCTGCTGCGCTCATCCTGCACAAGATCGTCGAAATGGCGCCGCAGGGCCATATCGTGATGATCGATCCGCACGGCGAATATGCCGCGGCGTTCAAGAACCAGGGCGCCCTGTTCGACGTCGACAACCTGGCCCTGCCTTACTGGCTGCTCAATTTCGAGGAGCATTGCGAGGTGTTCGTCACCTCGGACGGCAAGGACCGCCAGGCCGATTGCGATATTCTGTCCAAGTGCCTGCTGCAGGCGCGTTCGAAATCGCGTTCCGCCGAGGGGATGGGCAAGCTGACCGTCGATTCGCCGGTCCCGTATCTGCTCAGCGACCTGCTCAACATCATCCAGAACGAGATGGGCCGGCTCGACAAGTCGACCTCGTCTGCGCCGTATATGCGGCTCAAGGGCAAGATCGAGGAACTGCGCAACGACCCGCGCTATGCCTTCATGTTCTCTGGCATGCTCGTCGCTGACACGATGACCGCCTTCCTCGCCAAGATTTTCCGCCTGCCATCCGACGGCAAGCCGATGTCGATCATCGACGTGTCGGGCGTCCCGTCCGATGTCACCTCGGTTGTCGTCGCGGTGCTCAGCCGGATGGTGTTCGATTACGCAATCTGGTCGCGCAACGAGACGCAGCGGCCGATCCTCCTCGTCTGCGAGGAAGCGCATCGCTATATCCCGTCATCGACGATCGGTAGCGGCCAGTCGGTCCGCAAGATCCTCGAACGGATCGCCAAGGAAGGCCGCAAATACGGCGTGTCGCTCGGCCTGATCACGCAGCGGCCGTCGGATTTGGCCGAAGGCGTGCT
>CAZHWG010000048.1:0-9125 GCA_964535925.1 uncultured Sphingorhabdus sp. | reverse complement strand
GCCCGCGATCAAGGAAGCGATCGAGGCGTTGTTCGACGTCACCGTGACCAAGGTCAACACGCTTGTCGTCAAGGGCAAGACCAAGCGCTGGAAGGGCAGGCCCTACCGCCGCTCCGACATTAAAAAAGCCGTTGTGACGTTGGCCGAAGGCCAATCGATCGACGTCACAACCGGTATTTGAGGGGCTAGGAACCGATGGCACTCAAGAGTTACAAACCGACTAGCCCCGCACGTCGCGGCCTGATCCTCGTTGATCGGTCGAGCCTGTGGAAGGGCAAGCCCGTCAAGGCGCTGACCGAAGGCAAGCGCAAGACCGGCGGTCGCAACAACAAGGGTCACGTGACCTCGCGCGGCATCGCCGGCGGTCACAAGCAGCGCTATCGTTATATCGATTTCAAGCGCCGCAAGTTCGACGCCCCCGCCACGGTGGAGCGGCTCGAATATGATCCCAACCGGACCGCGTTCATCGCCCTCATCACCTATGAGGACGGCGAGCAGGCCTATATCCTGGCGCCGCAGCGGCTCGCCGTCGGCGACACCGTGATCGCCGCTGAAAAGTGCGATGTGAAGCCCGGCAACGCGATGAAGCTGTCGCAGATGCCGATCGGCACGATCATCCACAACATCGAGCTGAAGCCCGGCAAGGGCGGTCAGATCGCCCGTTCGGCTGGCACCTATGCCCAGCTCGTCGGTCGCGATCGCGGCATGGTCATCGTCCGGCTCAACTCGGGTGAACAGCGCTATGTGCTGGGTACCTGCATGGGCACGGTCGGCGCGGTGTCGAACCCCGACAACGCCAACCAGAATTTCGCCAAGGCCGGCCGCACCCGCTGGAAGGGCCGTCGTCCTTTGACTCGCGGCGTTGCCAAGAACCCGGTCGATCACCCTCATGGTGGCGGCGAAGGCCGTACCTCGGGCGGCCGTCATCCGGTCACCCCGTGGGGCAAGCCGACCAAGGGCGCCCGCACCCGCAAGAACAAGCAGACCGATCGCATGATCATCCGGTCGCGTCACGCGAAGAAGAAGAGGTAAGTCATGGCCCGCTCCGTCTGGAAAGGCCCGTTCGTCGAACTGAGCCTGTTGAAAAAAGCCGAAGACGCCCAGGAAGCTGGTGCGCGTTCGCCGATCAAGACCTGGTCGCGTCGTTCGACCATCCTGCCGCAGTTCGTCGGCCTGACCTTCAATGTCTACAACGGTCGCAAGCATGTGCCCGTTTCGGTCAATGAGGACATGGTTGGCCACAAACTCGGTGAATTCGCGCCGACCCGCTATTTCCCGGGTCACGCTGCCGACAAGAAGGGCAAGCGCTAATGGGCAAGCCAACATCCCCGCGTCGCGTCGCCGATAACCAGGCGCTGGCGACCAACACCAACGTTCGTGGTTCGGCCCAGAAGCTGAACCTCGTGGCGGCGTTGATCCGTGGCAAGAAGGCCGAGGACGCGCTCAACATCCTGAAGTTCTCGACCAAGGCGATGGCCGTCGACGTCCGCAAGGTGCTCGCCTCGGCGATCGCCAATGCAGAGAACAACCACAACCTCGACGTCGACGCGCTCGTCGTTGCCGAGGCCAGCGTCGGCAAGTCGCTGACCATGAAGCGTTTCCATACGCGCGGTCGCGGCAAGTCCACCCAGATCCTCAAGCCCTTCAGCCGGGTCCGGATCATCGTCGAAGAACGCGAAGAGGCTTAATCATGGGTCATAAATCCAATCCGATCGGCCTGCGTCTGCAGATCAACCGCACCTGGGACAGCCGCTGGTACGCCGAAGGCGACGACTATGGCCGTCTCCTGATGGAAGATCTCAAGATCCGCCAGTACATCGTCAAGGAACTGCCTCAGGCGGCGATCAGCAAGGTCGTCATCGATCGCCCGGCCAAGCTGTGCCGCGTGTCGATCTATGCCGCGCGCCCCGGTGTCATCATCGGCAAGAAGGGCGCCGACATCGAGAAGCTGCGCAAGGCGCTCGGCGCGATGACGTCGAGCGACGTGTCGCTCAACATCGTCGAGATCCGCAAGCCCGAAGTCGACGCCAAGCTCGTCGCCCAGGGGATCGCCGATCAGCTCGAACGTCGCGTTGCCTTCCGTCGCGCCATGAAGCGCGCGATGCAGTCGGCGATGCGTCTCGGTGCCGAAGGCATCAAGATCATGTGCGGCGGCCGTCTCGGCGGCGCTGAGATCGCACGTGTCGAGCAGTATCGTGAAGGCCGCGTGCCGCTTCATACGCTGCGCGCCAACGTCGATTACGCCGAAGCCGAAGCGCACACCGCCTATGGCGTGTGCGGCATCAAGGTCTGGATCTTCAAGGGCGAGATCCTGGGTCATGACCCGATGGCGACCGATCGCCTGATGGTCGAATCGCAGACCTCGGGCGTTCGCCCGCCGCATCGCTAAGGATTAGGACAGAGACATGCTGCAACCTAAGAAAACGAAGTTCCGCAAAGCCTTCAAGGGCCGGATCAAGGGCGATGCGCCCGGTGGCACGACGCTCAACTTCGGCTCGTACGGGCTGAAGGCGATGGAGCCTGAGCGGATCACCGCGCGCCAGATCGAGGCGGCTCGCCGCGCGATCACGCGTCACATCAAGCGCCAGGGCCGGTTGTGGATCCGTATCTTCCCCGACGTGCCGGTGTCGAAGAAGCCTGCCGAAGTCCGTCAGGGCAAGGGCAAGGGTTCGGTCGAATATTGGGCAGCACGGGTCAAGCCGGGCCGCATCCTGTTCGAACTCGACGGCGTTCCAGGGCCCCTCGCCGCAGTCGCTTTCGAGCGTGCCGCGATGAAGCTGCCGATCAAAACAAAGGTCGTTGCCCGTCTCGGCGACACCTCGCATTTGGGAGCCTGATCATGGGTTTCGACAAGATTTCAGACCTTCGCGCCAAGAGCGACGATCAGCTGGGCGAACAGCTCGGCGAACTCGGTCGCGAGGCGTTCAACCTGCGCTTTCAGTCGGCCACCGGCCAGCTCGAGCGTCCTTCGCGCATTCGCGAAGTGCGTCGCGGCATCGCCCGGATCCAGACGCTGCAGGCCGAACGCGCCAATGGCGACGCGCCCGTGAAGGCCGCTGCCAAGAAGCCGACGGCGAAAAAGGCCGCGCCGAAAAAAGCGGCTCCCAAGCCTTCGCGCAGCAAGCGCGCGCCGAAGAAGAAGTAAGGACGAACCGATATGCCTAAACGTATCCTGACCGGCACCATCGTGTCCGACAAGCCCGACAAGACCGTTGTGGTCAAGGTCGAGCGCAAGGTGAAGCACCCGCTCTACGGGAAGATCATCCGGCGCTCGAAGAAGTACCACGCGCACGACGAGGCCAATGAATACAAGGCCGGCGAGACCGTCCGTATCGAAGAGACGCGGCCGATGTCGAAGCTCAAGACCTGGAGGGTCACCGAGCGCGTCGACACCCACGTTTCGCCCGCGAAGGCGAGCTGAACGCTCGCATCCGCCACGTAATTTTGGAACTGCCGAACCTGTTTCGGCAAGCCAGTTGAGAAGGAACCGGATCGATGATCCAGATGCAATCAAACCTTGAGGTCGCCGATAACTCGGGCGCGAAGCGCGTGCAGTGCATCAAGGTGCTCGGCGGCTCGAAGCGCCGGGTTGCCGGCGTCGGCGACATTATCGTCGTCTCGGTCAAGGAAGCTGCACCGCGCGGCAAGGTGAAGAAGGGCGACGTCCACAAGGCCGTCATCGTCCGCACCCGCAAGGACGTTCGTCGTCCCGACGGTTCGGTCATCCGTTTCGACAGCAACGCCGCGGTGCTGGTCAACAACAACGCAGAGCCCATCGGCACGCGTATCTTCGGCCCCGTGGTACGCGAACTTCGCGCCCGCAAGCACATGAAGATCATCAGCCTGGCTCCGGAGGTCCTGTAACATGGCTACCGCAAAAATCCGCAAGGGCGACAATGTGATCGTCCTGTCCGGCAAGGACAAAGGCCGCACCGGCGAGGTCACTCGCGTGCTGCCCAAGGACGGCAAGCTGGTCGTCGATGGCCTCAACGTCATCACGCGCCACCGCAAGCCGACTCAGGAAAACCCGCAGGGCGGCATCGAGCGCGTTCCTGCACCGATGGCGATTTCGAAGGTCGCGATTGCCGATCCCAAGACCGGCAAGCCGACCCGCGTGCGCATCGAAACCAAGGATGGCAAGCGCGTCCGCGTCGCCGTCAAGTCCGGGGAGACGATCAGTGGCTAAGGCCGACACCAGCAAATACACGCCCCGCGCGAAGAAACTTTACGACGAGACCGTCGTGAAGGGGATGATCGAGAAATTCGGTTACAAGAACGCGATGGAAGTGCCCCGGATCGAAAAGATCACGCTCAACATGGGTGTGGGCGAAGCGACCCAGGACAAGAAGAAGGTCCAGGTTGCAGCCGAAGAGCTCGGCCTGATCGCGGGTCAGAAGCCAGTCATCACGATCGCCAAGAAGTCGATCGCCCAGTTCAAGCTGCGCGAAGGCATGCCGATCGGTGCCAAGGTCACGCTGAGGCGCGAGCGGATGTACGAATTCATCGATCGTCTGGTGACGATCGCAATGCCGCGCATCCGGGATTTCCGCGGACTCAACCCCAAGAGCTTCGACGGCCGTGGCAACTATGCCATGGGCATGAAAGAGCAGATCGTATTCCCCGAGATCAACTATGACCGCATCGACACGGTGCGCGGCATGGACGTGATCGTAACGACGAGCGCGAAGACCGACGACGAAGCACGCGAATTGCTCCGCCTGTTCGGTTTCCCGTTCCCGGTGGAAGAAGCAGCAACCGAAGAGAAGGCGGCGGCCTGATAGCCCCCCTTCTCTTCCATTCGAGCAACGAAGGAAGAGAACTTAAGTCATGGCGAAACTGAGTTCCGTAAACAAAAACGAACGTCGCAAGCGGCTGGTGAAGAAGTACGCCGGTCAGTATGCGAAGCTCAAGGCAAAGGCGGCTGACAAGTCGCTCGACGAAGGCGAGCGTTTGATCGCGCGCCTGAAGATGGCCGAAATTCCGCGCAACGGTAATCCAACCCGCATCCGTAACCGGTGCGAGCTGACCGGCCGTCCGCGCGCTTACTACCGCAAATTCCGGCTCTGCCGCATCCAGCTGCGCGATCTGGCCAATAAAGGCCTCATCCCCGGCGTCACCAAGTCGAGCTGGTAAGGGACAAGAAACATGGCAATGACCGATCCCCTGGGTGATATGCTCACCCGCATCCGCAATGGCCAGCGCGCCAAGAAGGACAGCGTGATCTCGCCGGCTTCCAAGCTGCGCGTGCGCGTCCTCGATGTGCTCCAGCGCGAAGGCTATATCCGCGGCTATTCCGAAGAGGCGCTCGCCAACACGAGCGGCAAGGGAACGCAGCACAAGGGCCTGCGCATCGAGCTGAAATATTTCGAGGGCCAGCCCGCGATCCAGCACGTCGCGCGCGTTTCGAAACCCGGCCGCCGCGTCTATTCGGGCTCGCAAGAGCTGCCGATCGTTCGCAACGGCCTGGGCATCACCATCGTGTCGACCCCGCGCGGCGTTCTGTCGGACGGCGAGGCTCGCGAACACAATGTCGGCGGCGAAGTGCTGGCGGAGGTATTCTAATGTCACGCATCGGTAAAAAACCGGTCGCGATCCCCGGTGGGGTCACCGCGACGATCGACAAGGGCGAACTCAGCGTCAAGGGTCCCAAGGGCACCCTGACAATGCCGCTCGTCGACGATGTCGAGTATAAGGTCGAAGGCGACACCATCGCCGTCACGCCCGCCAACAAGTCGCGCCGCGCGCGCGATTTCTGGGGCATGCAGCGGACGCTCGTCCAGAACCTCATTACCGGCGTCACCGACGGCTTCACCAAGGTGCTCGAGATCAACGGCGTTGGCTATCGTGCCAACTCGCAGGGCAAGAACCTGAAGCTGCAGCTTGGCTACAGCCACGACGTCGACTTCGCGATCCCGGAAGGGATCGAGATCAAGACGCCCGACAACACGACGATCGAGATCAGCGGCAACGACAAGCAGCAGGTCGGTCAGGTCGCGGCGGAAATCCGCCGCTGGCGCAAGCCCGAACCCTATAAGGGCAAGGGCATCAAATATCGCGGCGAGTACATCTTCCGCAAAGAAGGAAAGAAGAAGTAAGCCATGGCGAAACTCAGTCTTTTCGCGCGCCGCCGTCAGCGCGTTCGCAGCACCCTGCGGTCGCGCAACTCGACGACGCCGCGTCTTTCGGTGCACCGCACCGGACGTCACATCTATGCCCAGGTCATCGACGACCGCGCCGGCAAGACGCTGGCTTCGGCCTCGTCGATCGACAAGGGCGTCGAAGGTATTGGCGCGACCATCAAGGCGGCTGAAGAGGTCGGCAAGCGCGTCGCTGCGGCGGCCAAGAAAGCCGGCGTCAGCAAGGTCGTGTTCGACCGCGGCGGCTTCCTGTTTCACGGACGAGTCAAGGCGCTGGCCGATGCCGCGCGCGACGGCGGATTGGAGTTTTAATCATGGCTGACGAAAACAAGACGCTCGACGGCGCAGCGCAGCCCGGCACGACTGGCGAGGGCAATCAGCCCGAGGCCACGCTCGCGCCCGAAACGAACAATGCCGATGTCACCAACACCGGTTCGCCCTCGGGTGATGCGCCGCGTGGACGCGGTGGTCCCGGTGGCGGTCGCGGTCCTGGAGGCCCCGGCGGCGGTCGTGGACGCGGCGGCCCTGGCGGCGGCGGCGGTCGTGACAGTCGTGGTGGCCCCGGTGGCGGTCGCGGCGGTCGTGACAATCGCGGCGGACGCGGCGGTCGTGACAATGACGGCGGCGAAGAGCTGATTGAAAAGCTCGTCCACATCAATCGCGTGTCGAAAACCGTCAAGGGCGGTAAGCGCTTCGGTTTCGCGGCATTGGTCATCGTCGGTGACGGCAAGGGCCGCGCCGGTTTCGGCCACGGCAAGGCACGCGAAGTGCCCGAGGCGATCAACAAGGCAACTGCCGCTGCCAAGAAGGCAATGGTTCGCGTTCCCTTGAAGGAAGGCCGTACGCTACATCATGACGGCAAGGGTCGCTTCGGTGCCGGCAACGTCACGGTTCGCACCGCGCCCGCAGGTACCGGCATCATCGCCGGTGGCCCGATGCGCGCCGTGTTCGAATCGCTCGGTGGTGCCCGCGTCGTGACCAAAAAGGACGGTTCGTCGAACCCCTACAACATGGTCCGCGCGACGTTCGAAGCGCTGACCGACCAGACCAGCCCCAAGTCGGTGGCGCAACGCCGCGGCAAGAAGGTCGCCGATCTGCTCAAGCGTGGCGGAGCGACCGATGCGGTCGCCGAAGCCGACGCCGCAGCGGTGACGGAGTAAGACGATGGCAAAAGCAGAAAAAAAGACGATCCGTCTCCGCCAGATCGGCTCGCCGATCCGTCGGCCCGATTCGCAGCGCAAGATCCTGATCGGCCTCGGCCTCGGGAAAATGCGTCGCGAGGTCGAGCTGCAGGACACGGCCGAAATCCGCGGCATGATCAAGAAACTGCCGCATATGGTCGAAGTCATTTCCGACTGACGCCAACCCCTTCGGGGGACCCTGTTTTTCCGCGCGAACACAGCGAAAGCGAGTGCACACTATGAAACTGAACGAAATCAAGGACAACGATGGCGCCCGCAAGGGCCGGATGCGCGTCGGACGCGGCATCGGCTCGGGCAAGGGCAAGACCGCCGGTCGCGGCCAAAAGGGCGCCAAGGCGCGCTCGGGCGTCGCCATCAATGGCTTCGAGGGTGGCCAGATGCCGCTCCACATGCGTCTGCCTAAGCGCGGCTTCAACAACATCTTCGCCAAGGACTTCGCGATCGTGAACCTCGGCATGATCCAGAAGCTGGTGGATGCCAAGACGCTCGATGCCAAGGCAGTGATCGATCACGCCGCACTCAAGGCCGCGGGCGTTGCGCGCGGCGGCAAGAACGGCGTCCGTCTGCTCGCCAAGGGCGATTTTTCGGCGAAGCTCAATTTCAAGGTCAACGGCGCGTCGAAGGGCGCGCTCGAGGCGGTCGAAAAGGCCGGCGGCAAGGTCGAACTGATCGCGCCGAAGATCCTCAAGGCCGACGTCGACAAGGCTGAAAAGACCGCGGCGAAGCGCGTTGCCAAGGCCGAGGCGAAGGCCAAGAAGTCAGGCAAGTAAGGCTGACCTGCGACAGGCATGAAATGGACGAACCCCGCCCGGCCCCTTGAAGGCGGTGGCGGGGTTTTCCATTTGGCGTTAGGCGCTATGACGGGGACGGGCGAGCGGGGCGAACAAACCGACTGACCGTTCTTCGCGTGGAAACGACGCCGAGATGATTTTTTCGCGGCCCTTGGGCCGCAGCGAACTGGGATACGCAATTATGGCTTCGAAAGCCGATCCGTCGATGAACCTCAACCTGTCGAAATTCGGCAAGGCGACCGAGCTGCGCAAGCGGCTGTGGTTCACGCTTGGCGCGCTGATCATTTTTCGTTTCCTCTCGTTCGTGCCGCTGCCCGGCATCGATCCGGTGGCGTTGTCGACGCTGTACGATCAGGCCGCTGGCGGCGGCATCGCCGACATCTTCAACACATTTTCTGGCGGCAGCCTTGAGCGGATGAGCCTCATCGCGCTCGGCGTGATGCCGTATATTACCGCCTCGATCGTCGTCCAGTTGGCCTCGGCGCTGTCGCCGCAGCTCAGCGCGCTCAAGAAAGAGGGCGAGAGCGGCCGGATGAAGCTCAACCAGTATACCCGCTACGGCACCGTCGCCCTCACCGCGGTGCAGGGCTATGCGATCGCCGCCGGGCTCGAAACGCTTGGCGCGAGCCAGGGTATTGCCGCGGTCGTCGATCCCGGCATGGGCTTCCGCATCGGCGCGGTGATCAGCCTCGTCGGCGGCACGATGTTCCTGATGTGGCTCGGTGAGCAGATCACCAGCCGCGGCGTCGGCAACGGCGTCTCGCTGATCATCATGGCGGGCATCGTCGCGCAATTGCCGCGCGGCCTTGCCCAGATGTTCGAACAGGGGCGCTCGGGTTCGCTGTCGGGCCTGACGATCGCCGCCGTCCTGCTCGGCGCGTTCGGCCTGATCGCCTTCATCTGCTTCATGGAGCGTGCCCAGCGGCGCGTCCTCGTGCAAGATCCCAAGCGCGCGACGCAGCGCGGGGTGATGCAGGCCGACCGCAGCCACCTGC
>CAZHWG010000047.1:0-9203 GCA_964535925.1 uncultured Sphingorhabdus sp. | reverse complement strand
CGGCGATCGAGGGCGGCAGGACCGTCGCGCTCGCCAACAAGGAATCGCTCGTCTCTGCGGGCGCGCTGATGATGGCCAAGGTCCGCGAGAGCCGCGCGACGCTGCTGCCGGTCGATTCGGAGCATAACGCGATCTTCCAGTGCCTGGCGGGCAACGACATCGCTGACGTCGCACGAATTACGCTGACCGCCAGCGGCGGGCCGTTCCGCACCAAGAGCCTCGACGAAATGCGCGCGATGACGCCCCAACAGGCGGTCGCCCACCCCAACTGGTCGATGGGCGCGAAGATCAGCGTCGATTCGGCGACGATGATGAACAAGGGGCTCGAACTGATCGAGGCCGACCATCTCTTCCCCGTCGGGCTCGACCGGATCGCGATCCTCGTCCACCCGCAATCGGTGATCCACTCGATGGTCGAATATCGCGACCGCTCGACGCTCGCGCAATTGGGCGCGCCCGACATGCGTATCCCGATCGCCAGCGCGCTCGCCTGGCCGCGGCGGATCGATACACCGTGCGAGCCGCTCGACCTCGCCGACATCGGCAGTCTTTCGTTCGAGGCGCCCGACGAAACGCGCTTCCCCGCGACGCGCATTGCGCGCGAGGCGGCCAATGCCGGCGGCGGACGCCCGGCGCAGCTCAACGCGACCAACGAGATCGCGGTCGCCGCCTTCCTCGCCGGCCGGGTCGGCTTTCTCGACATTACCGAAATCGCGCTGCGTGCGCTCGACGACTGGTCGCCTGCGACGCCGACGGCGCTCGACGACATCTACGCGATCGATGACGAGGCGCGCCGCCGCGCCGCCGACCTGACCGGATTGGCGGCCAATGCCTGACGCGCCCGGCCTGCCGCTGACCCTGCTCGCCTTCGTCCTCGTCCTGGGACCGCTCGTCTTCCTGCACGAGTACGGCCATTACTGGGTCGGGCGTTGGTGCGGGGTAAAGGCCGACACCTTTTCGATTGGCTTCGGGCGCGAGATCGTCGGCTGGACCGACAAGCGCGGAACGCGCTGGAAGATCGGCTGGCTGCAATTGGGCGGCTATGTTCAGTTCGCCGGCGACATGAGCCCCGCGAGCCAGCCCGATGCCGCGTGGCGCCAGCTGCCGCCCGAAGAACAGGCGCAGACCTTTCCCGCGCAGCCGCTGTGGAAACGCGCGGCGATCGTCGCTGCGGGGCCGCTGACGAACTTCATCGTCGCGCTGCTGCTGATCGCCGGCCTCGGCATGGCCTATGGCCAGCCCTATAGCCCGCCGGTCGTCGAGACGATCCAGCCGGGATCGGCTGCGGAGGCGGCGGGCATCATGCCCGGCGACCGCGTCGTGTCGGTCGCGGGCAAGCCGGTCGACAGCTTCGAGGATATCCAGCTCGGCATCTTCTATCGCCCCGGCGAGCGGGTGCCGCTCGGGATCGAGCGCGGCGGCCGTGAGCAGGCGATCGTCATCGTCCCGCGCGTCTCGATCGAGCGCGACCGCTTTGGCAACGAATATCGCATCGGCATTATCGGGGTCGGTCGCGCGGGCGCCGAGCTCGCCCCCGTCTCGCTGGCGCAGACGCCCGGCTATGCAATCGCCCGGACGGGTGACATCCTGTCTCTGACGATGAGCACGATCGGCCAGGTCGTGTCGGGTCGCCGCTCGGTCAAGGATTTCGGCGGGCCGCTGAGGATCGCCAAGATATCGGGTGAACAGGTTACTCTGGGCCTTTTCTCCTTCCTATCTTTCGTCGCTCTGATGTCCATCAATCTCGGGTTCATCAACTTGTTGCCAATCCCCATGCTCGATGGAGGTCATCTGATGTTCTACGCGATCGAGGCGACGCTGCGGCGACCGCCGAGTCGGCGGGTGCTCGACTGGGCGTTCGGCGGCGGTTTCGCCTTCGTCGCGCTGGTCATGGTCCTGTTTACCTTCAACGACCTGCTTTCGTTCGGCTGGCTCGACGCATTGGCAGGGCTGGCGGGCTGAATTTCATGGGCAAGGGGCTGGCTTGTCGGGCCCCTTGTCGGTAATGCGACACAAATTTTCAAGCATGTGAGGGTCCAAGCGCGTGAGCGGCTATAAAAAGACTGAAAACATCCGCCGGATGGCGGCTTTGCTGATGGCTGGATCGATGCTCGCGGGCAGCGGTGCGGCGTTCGCGCAGGACGCGACACCGGTACAGGTCGCTCCTGCTACCGCACCCGTTGCGGCCGACACGGTTCCGGGCGGCGTGATCCGCAGCATCACCGTCGTCGGCAACCAGCGGCTCGAGGCGCAGACGGTCCTTTCCTACATCGCGTTACGCGTCGGCGACCGGTACGACCGCGCCGCGCTCGACCAGGCGCTCAAGGAGCTTGCCGCGACCGAGCTGTTCACCGATTTCCAGATTCGCGACGATGCGGGCAACCTGACCATCCAGGTCACCGAGAACCCCGTCGTCAACCGCATCCTGCTCGAAGGCAACAAGCGGCTCAAGGACGACAAGATCAACCCCGAGATCAAGCTCGCACCGCGGCAGATCTACACGCGTTCGAAGGTGCGGGCCGACGTTGCGCGGATCATCGAGCTGTACAAGCGCCAGGGCCGCTTTGCCGCAACCGTTGAGCCCAAGCTCGTGCAGCTCGACCAGAACCGCGTCGATGTCATCTTTGTCATCGAGGAAGGGCCCAAGTCGAAGGTCCGCCAGATCAACATCATCGGCAACGACCAGTTTTCCGACGGTAAGCTGCGCGGCGAGATGGCGACCAAGCAGGCCCGCCTGACCTCGATCCTGTCGTCGAACACGAGCTACGATCCCGATCGCCTGGCCTATGACCAGGCCAAGCTGCGCGAGTTCTACCTGTCGGAGGGCTATGCCGATTTCCGCGTCGTTTCCGCGGTCGCCGAGCAGACCAGCGACAAGCAGGATTTCATCATCACCTATGTCGTCGAAGAGGGCGAACGCTACAAGTTCGGCGATGTGAAGGTCGACAGCTCGATCCGCGACTTCGACAACAAGGCGATGGAAGCGCGCCTGGGAATTAAGCCGGGCGACTGGTTCAATGCCAAGCGCGTCGAGGAAACCGTCGACGCCCTGACCGAAACCGCCGGCCTGTTCGGCTATGCCTTTGCCAAGGTTTCGCCACGCTACACGCGCAACCCCGACGACCTGACGATGGGCATAACCTTCCAGATCGCCGAAAGCCCGCGCGTCTACATCGAGCGGATCGACGTCAACGGCAACACGCTGACCGAGGACAAGGTCGTGCGCCGCGAATTCCGCCTCGCCGAAGGCGATGCGTTCAACAGCTTCCTGCTCAAGCGGTCGGAAAACCGCATCAAGTCGCTCGGCTTCTTCCAGGAAGACCTCGCGATCGAACAGAAGGAGGGCAGCTCGCTCGACCGGATCGTTCTCGAAGCCAATGTCGAGGAAAAATCGACCGGCCAGCTGAGCCTGTCGGCCGGTTTCTCGTCGATCGAGAACTTCCTCTTGCAGGGTTCGATCCAGCAGAAGAACTTCCGCGGCAAGGGACAGATCCTCGGCGCGAGCGTCAATTATTCGTCCTATTCCAAGTCGGCCGAACTCAACTTTACCGAGCCCTATTTCCTCGACCGGACGATCTCGCTCGGCGGCAGCGTCTACCGCCGCGATCTCAACTCGTTCAACTTCATCAACAACAGCCGCCAGACGACCTTCAAACAGACCACGACGGGCCTGGCGGTCCAGGCGGGTACGCTGCTCAACGAATATCTCAGCGCGTCGCTGCAATACCGGCTGAATATCGACAACGTCTCGCTCGACGAAGGCATCTACTTCTTCAACGGCGAGTGCGATCCGTTGCGTGCCGGACGCTTCCTGTGCGACGCGATCGGCAACCGCACGACGTCGTTGCTCGGCTATACGCTCAATCTCGATCACCGGAACAATCGCCTGCGGCCCACCAGAGGCTATTTCGTCAGCATCGGCCAGGATCTCGCCGGACTGGGCGGCAGCGTCAAATACCTGAAATCGCGCCTCAATGCGGGCAAGTATATCCCGCTTACCGGCAAGTTCGTGCTCGGCCTGACCGTGGAGGCCGGCTATATCTTCGGCTATGGCGGCAACGACGTGCGCCTGACCGATCGCTTCTTCCTCGGCGAGCCGCAGTTTCGCGGATTCGACATCCGCGGCGTTGGACCGCGCGTGAAGCGTTATTCGCGCGTCGATGTGAACGATCCGGCCAACCCGATCGTCGACTTTTCGGATGACGCTGCCTCCGATGATGCGCTTGGCGGCAACGCCTATTATCTCGCCCGCGCCGAGGTGGAAATTCCGCTCGGAGCGGGTGCGAGTGACCTCGGACTGCGCCCCTCGGTCTTTCTCGACGTCGGCTCGCTGTTCAAGGTCAAGCAGCCCAATTTGACGACGTTGAGCAATACCTTTACCGACACCGACGGCAACGTGAAGGCAGTCTGCCGCGATATTGCCAACGGTACGTCGCAATTTGCCGCGAGGCCTTCGGCGGGCGATCCGCCGGTCCCGGCGACCGCCGGACCGTTTACAAGCTGCCCAACGGGTTTCCAGACGATCCTGCCGTTCACCGAGCAGTTCTTCGGCAACTCGTACAAGCCGCGCCTGTCGATCGGCGTCGGCGTCAACTGGAACTCACCATTCGGTCCGTTCAGGATCGATCTAGCGCGCGCTCTGCTAACGCAGGAGGGCGACGACACCAAACTCTTCACATTCAATGTAGGAACACAATTCTAATGAAAACTTTGTTCAAAGCCGCCGCCCTCGCCAGCGTTACCCTGGCCGGCATGACCGTTGCAGCGCCTGCCGCAATGGCGCAGTCGCGTACTTCGG
This sequence comes from uncultured Sphingorhabdus sp., assembly GCA_964535925.1. Lineage (GTDB taxonomy): Bacteria > Pseudomonadota > Alphaproteobacteria > Sphingomonadales > Sphingomonadaceae > Flavisphingopyxis. Next base: position 4,405 of record CAZHWG010000047.1, on the reverse strand, counting down.
TCGCCACCGCAGATTACGAAGGCGCAGTCGTCAAGTCGGCCGCCTTCACCACCGCGATGACGCAAATGCAGACGACCTATGCCGCGCAGATCAAGGCGGTTCAGGACCGGGCCGCACAGCTGCAGGCCGATGCGAAGCCGCAGGTCGATGCCTATAACGCAGCCGTCCAGGCGCCTGGCGCGACCGAGGCTTCGGTGCGCCCAGCCGCCGAAGCGCTGCAGCGCAAGCAGACCGCTGCGCAGCAGGAACTTGCCCGGCTCAACCAGCCCGTCCTGCTGGCGCGCGCCTATGTCGAAGAGCAGATCCTTACGCAACTCGATACGGCGGTAAAGGCTGCGATGACCGCCAAGAAGGTTGATTTGCTGATCCAGCCGAATGCGGTGCTGGCGCGCGAGCCCTATGTCGACATCACCGACGCGATCGTTGCCGAACTCAATCGTCGCGTGCCCAGCGTCGGGATCGTTCCTCCCGCAGGCTATCAGCCGGGCCAGCAGGCGCAGCAGCAGCAGCCCGCCGCCGCGCAGCCCCAGGGACGCTGATCCGACGATGACGGGCGGCAAGGACGATAGCGGCACGGTCGGCGCGACCGCGAATACCATCGATATTCGCGGGATTCTCGACCTGATTCCGCATCGCTATCCCTTGCTGCTCGTCGATCGGGTGGTTTCGTACGAAGCCGATACGTCGATCCACGCGGTCAAGGGCGTGACGATGAACGAACAGTTCTTCCAGGGTCATTTTCCCGGCCGGCCGATCATGCCCGGCGTCCTCCAGATCGAGGCGCTGGCGCAGGCCGCCGGCGTGCTCGCGATGCAGTCGCTGCGCGAGAAGGACCCGGCGAGCGGCAGCGGCAAGCTCGTCTATTTCATGGCGATCGAGAACGCCAAGTTCCGCAAGCCCGTCGAACCCGGCTGCCTGCTCGACCTGCATGTCGAGATCGTCCAGAACAAGGGCCGCGTCTGCAAGTTCAAGGGGCAGGCGAAGGTCGACGGCGTACTCGTGTCCGAATGCGCCTTCACCGCGATGATCGCCGACGCCCCGACCGGCTGACGCCACCGAATAAGGCTCTCGCCGACTTGCAATGGTCGCGGTCGCGCGCTAAGGGGCCGCTTCCGCTTTTAATGCGATCCATCTCTCGCGCGCCGGTCGGTAACCGGTCCGCCCCAGGAGCATGACATGAAGACCGACACGCATCCCCAATATCACACCATCAACATCAAGATGACCGACGGTACCGAGTACCAGACGCGCTCGACCTGGGGCAAAGAGGGCGACACGATGACGCTCGAAATCGACCCCACCTCGCACCCGGCCTGGACCGGCGGCAACGGCCGCATGCTCGACGCGGGCGGCCAGGTCGCACGCTTCAACAAGCGTTTCGGCGGGCTCAGCCTCAAGCGCTAAGCGCTCAGGCATTGCAGAATTTCGAAAGGGCGGTCCTCGGGCCGCCCTTTTTCATGCGCGCTGCGTATCGAGCCCGAGTGTCGTTTGGCGGGCGAACGTTAAGTGCCCCAACCGTCGCTTCAAGGCATAGCCACAGCCGTTCAAAACGTGACCGGTGACCTCATTTCGACAAGCTTGGGTATATGTCTGATAATGGGTGGAAAGCGGACTGGCAGCTTTGAGCTCGTCTGTTGATCCTGCTGTCAGCTTACGATGCTTACTGGGGGAAGCCCCGCTGCGTCCGGTTGGCTATCGCCACGAGGGACAGCATAACCGGGACCTCGACCAGCACTCCCACAACCGTAGCAAGGGCAGCGCCGCTTCCCAGCCCAAACAGTCCGATCGCCACGGCCACGGCCAATTCGAAGAAGTTCGAGGTTCCGATCAGGGCACAAGGGGCAGCGATGGGAAACGGTACCCGCCACACCCACGCGGCGGCGTAAGTGACGAAAAATATGCCGTAGCTCTGGATCACGATCGGAACGGCAATGAGCGCGATCAGCAGCGGGCGTGAGACGATCACCTCGCCCTGAAACCCGAACAGCAGGACAACCGTCAGCAGGAGTCCGAGCACCGAGACCGGCTTCAAGGATGAGGTGAAACGGTTCACAACCTCGGTATTTCCGCCGCTCCTGGTCAGGAGGTATCGCCTTGTCAGCGCGCCAGCGAGAAGCGGTATGACCACATAGAGCACGGTCGAGAGCAGCAGCGTCTCCCACGGCACTGCAATGTCGGTGATCCCTAACAGGAACGCCACGATGGGCGCGAAGGCGAAGATCATGATGATGTCATTCACCGACACCTGGACGAGCGTGTATCCCGGGTCGCCGCGGGTCATCTGTGACCACACGAACACCATCGCCGTGCACGGTGCCGCGCCGAGGAGGATGAGCCCCGCGATGTATTGCTGCGCATCGGCCGGCGCGATCAGGTCGGCGAAGACAACCTCGAAGAACAGAACCGCCAGACCCGCCATAGTGAACGGCTTCACCAGCCAGTTCACGATTATGGTGAGCACAAGCCCTTTCGGCTTTTGTCCGATGTCGCGCAGGCTGGCGAAGTCCACCGCGACCATCATCGAGAAGATCATGGCCCAGATCAGCAGCGCGACCACCAGGTTGACCGAAGCATATTCAAGCTCGGCCAACGCAGCGAATATCCCCGATAGGAGGTTCCCGAGAACCAGCCCCGCCACAATCGCGAGCGCCACCCAAAGCGATAGCCAGCGCTCGAACAGGCCGAGCGCGCTCGCCTGACGTTGTGCGTCAGCCATGCGCCCTCAGGACCTCGCCATCTTCCTTGACAAAGTCCTCGGGCAGCGGCTGGTCGAGCACGTCGAGCACCAGCTCGGAAGGGCGGCACAGCCTGATCCCGCGCGGGCCGACCACGATTGGGCGGTTGATCAGAACAGGTTGCTCCACCATCGCGTCCACAAGCTGCTCGTCTGACAGCTGCTCGTCATCAAGGCCGAGTTCCGCATAGGGCGTGCCATTCTGTCGGAGCAGCTCGCGCGGCGCGATCTTCATCCGCTTGATCAACGACACGAGCTCCTCGCGCGGCGGCGGGTCGGTGAGATACTCGACAACTTTGGGTTCAGTCCCCGTGGCGCGGATCAGCTCCAGCGTGTTGCGCGAAGTGCCGCAGGCCGGATTGTGATAGATGGTAACGCTCATCCGCAGCACGCCACTTTCGACGGCATCGCCGGCGCGCAGCAGGCTGCCTCGGCGGCGTTGGCGGAGAGAGCCGACAGTTCGGGGTTGTCGCCGTAGACAGTAGCTTCGCCATTGGTGAAGAACGCCTCCCAGACGACACCCTGCGGATCGGCGATCCAGCTCTTCTCCGACTTGGCGTAGCAGCAGGTGGTAGCGCCCTCTTCGAGAACGGGTCGATCGGCTTTTTTCAGGCGGCCATAGACCTCCTGCAACTCGCTTTCGCTTTCCACCTGGATGCCAAGGTGCTCGACGCCCTTGTGCGCGTTGCCGGAAGAGATCGCGAAGTTGACCCGCGGATCGTCCAGCATCCACTTGGCGTAATCATCCTTGGTCACAGTCGGCTCGGCACCAAACAGGGTTGAGTAGAAGCCAATAGACTGGGTGAGGTCGTCGACCCCGATGTGGACATGCAAGCGCTTCATGCGGATACCTTTCCTTGAGGTTGAGCGGCATCGTTGCCGCAAGCGGCCTCGGGGGCACAAGTCGCACCTCCGCAGCAGTTCTCCATGAGGAAGCCGACGAGAGAGTTCATCGCCTCGTAGTCGGCGGTGTAGATCAGCGAGCGACCTTCGCGTCTTTGCTGGATCAACCCGGCGCGGGTGAGGTGCGCTAGATGGAACGACAGCGAGGAGTTGGGAATGTTTAGCTCTTGAGCGATTGAACCAGCTGGCATTCCCTCGGCCCCCGCCTGAACCAGCAGGCGGAACAGCGCGAGGCGATGTTCCTGCGCGAGAGCTCCGAGCGCTTCAACTGCGGCTAGCGAGTTCATTTCCATAAATGTCGAACTATTGTAGCCCGCGAGACTGGTCAAGCGATATTTCTATGATCGTCGAAATATTCCGCAGCTCGCCTCTGGAGCGCCTTGCTTCTGGGAGGTTAGGCGGCGGCTATTGGGTCGTTAGCAGTCGTTCAACTTATGCCGTCAAGTTGCTCCCCAGGACGCTGGCGAGCGCGGTGTCCCATGCTGCTAGCCGCGCGGCACGCGTTTCGGCAGTCATTGTCGGCTCGAACCGTTCGACGTCGCCGCGCATCGCCTTGGCCGCCTCGGCGAGCGTGGGATACAGCCCGGCGCCGGTCGCCGCGAGCATCGCCGCGCCGATCGCGGTCGTTTCGACATAGTGCGGGCGCTCGACGGTGAGGTCGAGGACATCGGCAAGATCCTGCGCGAGCCAGTCGTTGCGGACCATGCCGCCGTCGATCCTCAGATCCGCCCAGTCGGCGCCGTCGCCGGCGAACGCGGTCTTGAGGTC
>CAZHWG010000046.1:0-9293 GCA_964535925.1 uncultured Sphingorhabdus sp. | reverse complement strand
GGCAAGTTCGCCTACATGTCGCCCGAGCAGGCCGGCGGAACCGCGGGGCACGGTGTAGCTGTCGCCCGCGGCGAGTTCCTGTTCGTGCAGGCGGTTGCCCTGGGCGTCGTCGATGCGGAACCAGACAAGCGCGTTGGCGGTCAGCACGACCGGTGCATCGGCCGCGACGGTGTCGGTCGTTGCGGCGGCGGCAGGCGCGCGATCCTCGCCCGAGATGCCGGGCGCAGCGTCGACGGTTTCGCTCGTCGCATAGGGATCGCCGCCGTCCGAAAACGGCTTCCAGACCAGATAGGCGCCGAACAAGGCCAGCGCTACGATAGCCGCGGTCCAGGCGAGGAAACGCGAAGGCACGCGCGACGGATCGGCGGGCTGGAACGCCTGGTATTCGTGGCGTTCGTCGCTGTCGATATATTCGTATTCGTTACGGACCGCGTCGCTGACCTCGGCTTCATCGCCGCCGATCACACGGGCATAGGCCTTGGCGAAGCCGATCGCATAGGTCTTGCCCGGCAAGGCGGCATAGTCGGAATTTTCGAGCGATTCGAGATGACGGATCGGGATCCGCGTTTCCTTGGCAATATCCTGCAGCGACAGGCTGCGCGCCTCGCGGCCCGTGCGGAGCCGGTCGCCAATGCGCTCGGTCGGCGTTTCGACCGCGTCATCTTCGTATTCGTCGTCGCCCATGTATCGCTATCCCGCCCCCAGCTTATTACATTATTGCCGATGTCACACCAACGTGACCATATTGTCAAACTCTCCGGAGGGAGCAGACCGATTTCACGCGGAAATATCGACGTCCCGTTGCAAAGCCCAGTCGGTCAGCGGCTGGCGCAGGCTGCGCGTCGAGCCGGCGAGCAAAGCGGGCATGTCGCGGCGGATTGCGCCGATATCGAGCGACTGGATCATCGCCTTCAATGGTCCCACCCCGGCAGGCGTGATCGACAGCCGGTTGATGCCGAGGCCGATCAGCGCCAACGCCTCGAGCGGCCGTCCGCCCATTTCGCCGCAGACACCGAGCGTGACGGCGGGGCCGTCGCCAGCAGCATTCTTCGGACCGTCTGCGATGATCCTCACGACGCGGCCGAGGAAGCGCAGCACCGCGGGACTCAGCCAGTCGTAGCGCTCGGCGAGCTTGGGGTGCGCGCGGTCGGCGGCGAACAGGAACTGGGTGAGGTCGTTGGTCCCGACCGAGACGAAGTCGATCCGGTCGAGCATCGTGTCGAGCATCTCGGCGAGCGCCGGGACTTCGAGCATGACGCCATAGCGGACGTGTGAGGGGAGGCGGCCGCCCTGTTGTTTTATCCAGTCGGCCTGGTGCGCGAAGATCGCGCGCGCCTCGTCGAACTCCCAAGGTTCGGAGACGAGCGGGAACATCACGTTGAGCGGGCGCCCGGCGCCGGCCTGGAGAAGCGCGCGCGCCTGCGCCTTCATCAGGCCGCCGCGTTCGAGCGCGAGGCGCAGCGCGCGCCAGCCCATTGCGGGATTCTCCTCGAGCACGTCGCCGCTGCGCATGTAGGGCAGCGCCTTGTCGCCGCCGATATCGACGGTGCGGAACACCACGGGGCGGTCGCCCGCGGCGTCGAGCACGTCTTTGTAGAGTTTCTGCTGGCGCTCGCGCTGCGGCATCGTCGCCGAGATGAGGAACTGGAACTCGGTGCGGAACAGGCCGATGCCATCGGCACCAGTCAGGTCGAGCGCGGTAAGGTCGTCCTTCAACCCGGCGTTGATCATCAGGTCGATGCGCGTGCCGTCGGTTCCGCGCGGTTCGGTGTCGCGCAGCGCGGCGTAGGCGGCGCGGCGTTTCTGCGACAGCGCGAACTTGCTGTCGAAGGCGTCCTCGAGCGCCGGGCCGGGACGGATGTGGACGGTGCCCTCGGCAGTATCGAAGAGCAGGCGGTCGCCTTCGCGTACCTGGCTGCGGATGCCCGCGACGCGACCGAGCACGGGGACGCCCATCGCGCGGGCGACGATGATGACGTGCGCGGTCAGCGAGCCTTCCTCGAGGATCACGCCCTTCAGCCGGCGGCGGTCGTATTCGAGCAGTTCGGCGGGACCGAGGTTGCGCGCGACGAGGATCGAATCGGCGCGCAGCCCGACCTGCGCGGCGGTTCCCATCCGCCCCGCGACGATGCGCAGCAGGCGATTGGAGAGATCCTCTAGATCGTGCATCCGCTCGGCGAGCAGCGGGTCGTGGATCTGGCGCATGCGCATCCGGGTGCGCTGCTGGACGCGTTCGATCGCCGCCTCGGCGGTCAGGCCGCTGTCGATCGCCTCGTTGATCCGGCGGCTCCAACCCTCGTCGTAAGCGAACATCTTGTAGGTCGCGAGGACCTCTTCATGCTCACCGCCGGCGCCGAATTCGGCCTGGCTCGCCATCCGGTCGATCTGCTCGCGCATCTTGTCGAACGCGGCATAGACGCGGTGGCGCTCGGCCTCGGTGTCGTCGGCGACGGTGTGTTCGATGACGACGCGCGGTTGGTGGAAGACGGCTTCGCCCGCGGCCATACCCTCGACCAGCTTGAGCCCGCCCAGCTGCTGCGAGGTCGTGTCGAATTGTGTCCCGCCGGGCTGCGCCTCGTCGACCAGCCCGGCATGGGCGAGCAGTTCGGCGAGGACCATCGCGACGGTCTGCAGCGCCTCGATCTCGACCTCTTCGTACTTGCGCGGATCGACGTGCTGGACGGCGACGACGCCGACCGCGCGTTCGGAGCGGACGATCGGCACGCCCGCGAAGCTGTGGAACATGTCTTCGCCGGTTTCGGGGCGATAGACGAAGTCGGGATGGGCCGCGGCCTGGTCGAGGTTGAGCGTTTCCATGTCGCGCGCGATCGTCCCGATAAGTCCTTCGCCGAGGCCGAGCCGGGTGACGTGGACCGCCGATTGCTGGAGCCCGTGCGTCGCATAGAGTTCGAGCACGCCTTCGCGCAGCAGATAGATCGAACAGACCTCGCTGGTCAGTTCCTCGGCGATGATCCCGACGACCTGGTTGAGCTTCGACTGCGGGTTGGCCCGGGCCGCCATCACGTCGTGCAGCCGAGTCAGGATCTGCCGCGCGGACTGGGCGGCGGAGGTCGGCGGTGGCGGCGCGGAGGTCATGCCAGCGGGCCTAGCAGATGCGAGGGCGCGCTGTCATTGGCCTATGGACGCCAAAACGCGTTCAGCCTGACCAAATCGCAATAATCGATACCAGTCGCGCCGTTCTCAGCCGCGATAGCTCAGCGCGACGGCAGCCTGTTCGGTCAACTCGGCGACGATCTCGGCGACGCTCTGTTCACGCGTCACCATGCCAACCGACTGGCCGGCCATCAGCGATCCGTTCTCGACATCGCCGTCGATCACCGCGCGGCGCAGCGCGCCCGCCCAGTAATGTTCGATCTGGAGCTGCGCCTCGGCCATTTCGACGCCGCCCTGGTCGAGCGAATTGGCGACCTCGCGCTGCTTGGCGTTGAATTCCTCGCCGCCCTTGTTCTTGAGCGCGCGCACCGGGATGACGGGGAGGCGCGGGTCGATCTGGACGCTGGCGACGGCGTCGCGCGCGCTGGCGCGCAGGAACGCCTTCTTGAATGCAGGGTGCGCGATCGATTCGTGCGCGCAAACGAAGCGCGTGCCGAGCTGGACACCGCTGGCGCCCATTTCGAGATAGCTCGCGATAGCCTCGCCGCGGCCGATCCCGCCGGCGACGAAGACGGGCACTTCATGCGCGACCTGCGGGAGGATCTCCTGCGCCAGCACGCTGGTCGAGACGGGGCCGATATGGCCGCCCGCCTCGCTGCCCTCGATGACCAACGCATCGGCACCCGAACGGATCAGCTTCTTCGCGAGGCTGACGGCAGGGGCGAAGGCGATGAGCTTCGCGCCGGTCGCCTTGATCGCGTCGATGCTGCCCTTGGGCGGCAGGCCGCCGGCCAGCACGATGTGCGAGACGTCGTGGTTCTCGCAGACGTCGATCAGGGCAAACAGGTCGGGGTGCATCGTGATCAGGTTGACGCCGAACGGCTTGTCGGTGCGCGCCTTGGTCTCGGCGATTTCGGTGTCGAGCAAGGCGGGGGTCATCGCGCCGCAGGCGATGACGCCGAACCCGCCCGCGTTGCTGATCGCGGCGACGAGGTGGCGTTCGGACACCCAGCTCATCGCGCCGCACATGATCGCGACGTCGCAGCCGAGGAAATCGGTGCCGCGGCGCATCAGTGCATGGAGTTTCTCGTGGCTCATGAATCGGTCCCTTCGACCTCGGCATCGAGGCCGTAGGCGGTGTGAAGCACGCGTACGGCGAGCTCGGTATAGTCTTCCTCGATCAGCACGCTGATCTTGATCTCGCTGGTGGCGATCGCGAGGATTTCGATCCCGCGCGCGGCGAGCGCATCGAACATCGTCGTCGCGACGCCGGCGTGGCTCTTCATGCCGACGCCGACGATCGACACCTTGGCGACGTGCGTGTTGTGCGTCATCCGGTCGTAGCCGATCTTGTCCTTGGCAGCTTCGACGAGCGCGATCGCCTGGGCGAGGTCGGCCTGCGGGACGGTGAACATGAGGTCGATCAGATCGTCGCCGCGCGTCGGGGTCTGGACGATCATGTCGACGTTGATGTGCGCGTCGCTCAACGGCCCGAAGATATCGGCGATGTTGCCCGCGCGTTCGGGGATGTCGATCAGCATGACCAGCGCTTCGTTCTTGTCGGGCGCGATCCCGGTAATGATATGGCGTTCCATCTTGAGGTCCTCGATTTCGCTTTCGCCGACGATCATCGTCCCGCGGGTCGGCGCCATGCCGTATTCGACGAAGCTGGTCAGCACCTGGATGCGTACGCCCATCTTCATGGCGAGGCCAACCGAGCGCGTCTGCAGCACCTTGGCGCCGACGCTGGCCAGCTCGAGCATCTCTTCATAGGTAACGTAATCGAGCTTGCGCGCACGCGCGACGATCCTGGGGTCGGTGGTATAGACGCCGTCGACGTCGGTATAGATATCGCAGCGTTCGGCGTGGATCGCAGCCGCCACCGCGACCGCCGAGGTGTCGCTGCCGCCGCGCCCCAGCGTCGCGACGCGGCCCGTGTCCATCATTCCCTGGAAGCCCGGGACGACCGCAACGCTGCCGCCGGCCATCGAGGCGATCAGCGCGTCGGTATCGATCTCGCCGATCCGCGCGCGCGAATGGCGCCCCGTCGTGCCGATCGGCAATTGCCAGCCGAGCCAGCTGCGCGCGGGGCATCCCATGCCCTGCAGGCACAAGGCAAGCAGGCCGGCGGTGACCTGTTCGCCGGTGGCGACGACGACGTCGTATTCGGTGCCGTCGGAATCGGGTGCGGCCTCGCGGCAGAAATTGACCAGCCGGTCGGTCTCTCCCGCCATCGCGCTGACGACCACGGCAACCTCGTTGCCCGCCTCTACCTCGCGCTTGACGAGACCCGCGACGGTGCGGATGCGCTCGGTCCCCGCCATCGACGTGCCGCCGAATTTCATCACGATACGCGCCATGGGGTTTCGCCGGGTCTCCGCTCTGGGCTAAGCTGTGCCTGTTAGGCAAAGCGCCTGCGACACGCAAGCGAGCGAGAAAGCGAAACGCAATGACCAGCATCGTCCCCGCCGAAGCCGAACATTTCGGTCGCCTCGCTGCCGACTGGTGGGACCCCAAGGGCGCGTCGGCGATGCTCCATCGGCTCAATCCCGTTCGCCTGCGCTATATCCGCGAGGCGATCGACCACCATTGGCAGGTCGACGACACCGAACGCCATCCGCTCGCCGGCCGGTCGGCGCTCGACGTCGGCTGCGGCGCGGGGCTGCTCGCCGAACCGCTCGCGCGGCTGGGGGCGAGCGTCACGGGGGTCGATGCCGCGCCCGAAAACATCGTCGCGGCGCGCGATCATGCGGCGGGACAGGGGCTGGCGATCGATTATCGCAGCGGCGAGCTGGCGGCGCTCAACCTGCCGCGCTTCGACCTCGTCACCTCGATGGAGGTGATCGAGCATGTCGCCGACCCAGCCGCCTTCGTCCAGACGCTCGCCGACCGGCTCGCGCCCGGCGGACTGATGATCCTGTCGACGCCCAACCGCACCACCGCGTCGAGGCTGCTGCTCGTCGAGGCGGCCGAACGGCTGGGCCAGGTGCCGCGCGGAACGCACGACTGGGACAAGTTCGTCACGCCCGACGAACTGACCGCGATGCTCGAAGACGCCGGGCTGATCGTCGGCGACCTGCGCGGACTGGTGCCGATGCCGGGGCGCGGCTTCGTCCTGGGCGACAACACCGCGATCAACTATCTGCTGACCGCCCGGCAGCCGTAATGCGGCTTTTTTCTTAACCGATGTTGCGTTAGGCTCGGCCGCGATAGGGGAATGCCGATGAGTCCGATGCTGATAGTCCTGCTGCTCGCCTGCGCGCTGGCGATCGTCCACAATTTCGCGCCGTCGAACGTCAAGACGCGCAAGTTCGGGACCGAGTGGAACATGGGGCCGCGCGACGAAAACCCGGGCGAGGTGCCGCCGCTTGCCGGACGGCTCGAGCGCGCGCGCGTCAATTATCACGAGAACTTCGTCATCTTCGTCGCGCTCGCGCTAGCGCTCGAGATTACCGGTCGCGCCAACGGGCTGGGCAATGCCGCCGCGGCGCTGTGGCTCGCATCGCGGGCGATCTACCTGCCGCTTTATGCCGCCGGGACGCCCAAGATCCGCACACTGGTCTGGTCGGTGAGCCTGCTCAGCCTGGTCCTGATGGCAGGCGACCTGCTGCGCTAGAAATCGAGCAGTTCGTAATGTTTCGGCGGGGTGATGACCTCCATCCGCTCGGATAGCAGCGGCCGGAAGCTGGGACGCGACTTGAGCCCGGCGTACCAGCCCTTGGCGTGCTCGTGCCCGGTCCAGTCGATCCCGCCGAGATAATCGGCGACCGACAAATGCGCAGCGGCGGCGAGATCGGCGAGGCTGAGCGTCGCGCCCGCGATCCAGCTGCGGTGGTCGAGCAGGTAGTCGATATAATCGAGATGGTCGTTGGCGGCGCGCATCGCGTTTCGCAGCGTGCCGCCATCGGGCGGGGCGCGGTGGATGAGGCGCTTTTTCATCCGTTCGTCGAGTAGCGGTGCGACGACGTCGGCGTACATCTGCTCGTCGAACCAGGCGACGAGGCGGCGGATCTCTGCGCGGTTCGCCGCGGTGCCAGAGATCATCGGCTTGGCGTCGACCGTCTCCTCGAAATACTCGCAGATCGCGGTCGAATCGATCAGCGTGATGTCGCGCGTCGCGTCGCGGATGATCGGCGTGCGCCCGGTCGGGTTGAGGTCGACATATTCGTCGCGCCGCTGCCACGGCGATTCGCGCACCAGCTCATAGCCGACGCCCTTTTCGCCGAGCAGCAGGCGCACCTTGCGCGAAAACGGACAGAGCGGGAATTGGAAGAGTTGCCACATGGGCCGCGTCATAGGGCATGACGCACGCGCTGTGAATCGGCTTTGTCGCTTATTCGGGCGACGGACAAGGTGGCGCCGAGGCGGCTCGCCAGGGCGGCGCGATCAGCGCCGGCGCGGCGCGCCGACCGCCTGTTCGGCTTGCGCGCCGAGATCCTTGGCGATCGCGATCAGGCCCGGCAACATCCTGGCGAATTCGCGGACCATCGCGCCCGAAACCGCGGTACCGCTGCGGATTCCGTCCTCGATCCGGTCTTCGTAGGCGGGGTCGCCGCGGCTGGCGATGTCGCCGATCGTCGCGTCGGGGTCGGCATCGGCGATCTCGGCATCGGGGTCGATCCGCCGCGCGGCATCGACGATCGGCCCGACGCGGATCGTCATCAGTGCGCGCATCATGTCGCTCATCGCGTCGGCGATCTCTTCCTGGCGGGCAGGGTCGTCGAGGATGTCGGCGACGCGGTCGGAGGCGTCGGCATAGTCGCCCTTGTCATCGGCGGCGTCGTCATAGGGCGATGCGTCGTCGTAGGCCGGATATTCCGCGTCGTCATCGCGAACCGCTATGTCGTAGCCGGTATCGCCCGCGTCCTCGTCGGCTGCAGCGACATCGGAGCCGGTATCGGCAATGTCGCTCGGCGGCAGTTCGATTTCGGCGATCTGGGCATGCGCGGCAACCGGCGCTGTGAGCGCGGCAAGCGATAGAAGGGTAACGAGACGGCGCATGAGCGAATCCTCTGGACGATCAAGGCGATGATCGCTCAATCTAGCCAAAGGACGCTGTCGCTGCGCTGAACGGGCTTAGCGCGAAACTGCCCGACCCCGGCGGCGGGCTAGGAGCCCAGGCGCTCGGCCGCGATCTGTTCGATCCGGCTTTCCATCGCCGATTTGACAGACAGGGGAATCGCGCTGTCCCATTCGATCGTCGCGTGAACGATGAGGCCGCCGATTTCGTTCATCTTCACCAGCGCCGGCTTTCGCATGGCGGCAATCAACGCCTGCATCTCCGACTGCGAGAATTTTCCAGCGTTGCTTGCCAACACGCCGTTGAGGCCCGTCATCACCCTGTCGGCGGTCGCTTGTGTCGATTCCGAGGGGTCGCCGACCGCTGCGGCGGTAATGCTTCCGTCGCGGTTGGCCGCCATGATCACCTCGGTAAATTTGACGCCTATTGGTGACGTATAGAAATCGTGCAGTTCGCGCATTTCCTCGAAATTCATGTGCGACAGGTAGATATCGCGAATCTCGCTTTGCAGCGCGGGAAGACGCGCACGTGCGCTGCCAATGTAGAGCGGCATGACGGCATCGATCATGGCCTGGACAATGCCCGGGCTGGCCTGTTCGATCAAATTGTAGCTGCCTTCGGCCTTGAGCGACTGGATGAACGCTGCGGAAAAGTTGGCCGGAAGCTGGGTGGCGAGCTGATCTTCGTTGGCGGCGATATCTGCCAGCCTGTCGGCCAGTTCAACGCTCGCCTGACCGCCCGCCTGGACGGTAGTGCGAGGCGAATCTTCCTGCGCCGAAGCGAAAGCCGGCAAGGCGACCAGCGCGAGTGCGAGTGTCGTAGCGGTCAAGGTCCTCATATATTCCCCCATCATTGCCCTGTCGGCGAGCGGCGAGGATAGCCGCACGAAGGGACTTAACAAGAGGAAAAGAGACGGGAATCGCCTCTCGAAAGTCCTATCGCATCATCAGCCAGATCAAGGCGGCGCTGCCGGCAAGGATGCGATACCAGGCGAAGGGCGCGAAGCCGTGTTTCGAGACGATGCCGACGAACCATTTGATGACCAGCATCGCGACGATGAACGAAACGACGAAGCCGACGCCGATCAGGCTCCAGTCGACGCTCGCCGTGGCCAGCTCCTTGCGGTTGATCCACAGTTCGAGGCTGGTCGCCCCGACCA
>CAZHWG010000045.1:0-9294 GCA_964535925.1 uncultured Sphingorhabdus sp. | reverse complement strand
GGGCCTGAGGCACTGTTGTTCGCGGCTGCACGCGGCGATCATGTCGAAAAGACGATCCGCCCCGCGCTCGCGCGCGGCGTCTGGGTGGTCTGCGATCGCTTCGTCGATAGCAGCCGCGCCTATCAGGGTATTGCCGGGCAGCTCGGCGACGACGCGATAATGGTGATGCACGCGATCGGCAGCGGCGGACTGTTGCCAGACCGAACGATCGTGCTCTCGCTTTCGTCCCACGAGGCACGCCAGCGCGCGCGAGCACGGGATGCCGATGCCGGCGACAGGTTCGAGAAGAAAGACTATGCTTATCATAAGGCTGTCGTCGATGCTTTCGAAAGAATAGCAGCAAATGAGGGCGACCGAGTGCGGCTGGTCGATGCGACCGGAGACGTTGCCGTGGTCCATCGGCGGATCGTCGACGAACTCGCCGATTTGCTGCCATGACCTGGCTGGGACACGAAGCGGCCGAACAGGCATTTCTCGACGCCTGGAACGGCGGCCGGATGCACCATGCCTGGCTGCTGGCGGGGCCGAAGGGGCTTGGCAAGGCGGCGTTCGCGCTTCGCGCGGCCCGCTTCCTTCTTGCGCAGGGCACTGCGGCGACGGACGCAGAGGACCGGACGGCGAAGACGCTCGAAGGTTTCGACGACAGCGCCGCGAGCCACCTGATCGACGCCGGCGCGCATCCCGAGTTCAAGTGTCTCGAACGCCTCGAGAACGAAAAGACCGGCTCGATGGCGCGAAGCATCTCGGTCGACCAGGTCCGCGCGGCAAGCGCGCTGCTGACATCGACGACATCGATCAGCCGTTATCGTGCGATCATCGTCGACAGCGCTGACGACCTTGAAGCCGCAGGCGCCAATGCGCTGCTCAAGTCGCTCGAGGAGCCGCCCGCCAATACCGTATTCTTTCTCGTCAGCCACAACAGCGGACGGCTGCTTCCGACCATCCGGTCGCGTTGCAGATCGTTGAATTTCCGCGCCATTGGCGATGACGTCATGGCGTCATGGTTGCGCGAAACGATGCCCGACGCCGGCGCCGACGCGATCGCATCGCTCACCGCGCTGGCTGGCGGTGCGCCGGCGCGCGCGCTGCGTTTTCGCGACAGCGACCTTGCTTCGGTGTGGCGAGACCTCGAACTTCTGGGTGAGCGGGGCGATACCGATCTCTCGATCACCACGCGCCTGTCGCAATCGCTGTCGCTCAAGGGCGCGAACGACAGCTACGAAGCCTTTCTCGAGCTCGCCCCGACCTTGCTGTCGCGCGCGGCGCGCGCCGCAGACGGCCGCGCGGCGGCGCTGCTCGTTGATCGCTGGCGTGAGGCAAACCGGATCGCCTCGTCAGCGGTCGCGACGTCGCCTGACAAGGCCCTGACCGTGTTCGAACTGTGTCGCCTGCTGACGCATCGGAGCGACATGGCCGCCCTTTCCAACCAATTCGCGGCGGGCTAGGGGAGGGCGATGAGCACAGATCCCGCCGTTGGCACCCCGTTCTACATCACCACGGCAATCAGCTATCCCAATGCTGCGCCGCACATCGGCCATGCCTATGAAGCGATCACGAGCGATGCGATCGCGCGCTTTCGCAAGGCCCAGGGCCAGGATGTCCGATTCCAGACGGGCACCGACGAGCACGGCCTCAAAATGGCCAAGGCAGCGCGCGATCACGACCGCGACGTTGCCGACTATGCGCGAGAAATGACCGCGCAATTCAAGGCCATGTGCGATGCCTTGGACATAGCATATGATCGCTTTATCAGGACCACCGATGCCGACAATCACGCCGCCGCGACGGCGCTGTGGAAGGCGATGGCGGACAAGGACGACCTCTATCTCGGCCGTTACGAGGGCTGGTATTCGCTGCGCGACGAGGCGTTTTATGATGAATCCGAGCTGGTTACCGCGCAGACAGGTGAAAAGCTCTCGCCACAGGGCACCGCGGTCGAGTGGACTGCCGAGGAAACCTGGTTTTTCCGCCTGTCGAACTATCAGCAGAAACTCATCGATCTTTATGATTCAAGGCCTGATTTCGTCCGACCGGCTGGTCGGCTCAACGAGGTCAGGCGCTTCGTCGAAGGCGGGCTCAACGATCTGTCGATGTCGCGCACGAGTTTCGACTGGGGCGTTCCCGTGCCGGGCAGCGCAGGCCATGTCATGTACGTCTGGGTCGATGCGCTGACCAACTATCTCACCGGCCTCGGCTATCCCGATAATCCCGACATGGTAGCGCGTTACTGGCCACATTGCGTACACAATATCGGCAAGGACATTGTCCGCTTTCACGCCGTCTATTGGCCGGCCTTCCTGATGAGCGCCGGGATCGACCTGCCCCAGGGCATATTCGGGCACGGCTTCATTCTCCATCGCGGTGAAAAAATGTCGAAATCGAGCGGAAACGTCATCGATCCGATGACCCTGGTTGATCGCTATGGATCCGACGCGGTGCGTTATTTCCTGTTACGCGAAGTCGGCTTCGGCAATGACGGCAGCGCGTCTGAAGAGGCGATTGTCGCGCGCTGCAACGCCGACCTTGCCAATAACCTCGGCAATCTGGCGCAGCGCAGCCTGTCGATGATCGCCAAGAATTGCGACGGCGCGATTCCCGCTGCGACCTCATCCGACGACGCCGACGTGACCTTGTTTGCGACCATCGATCGCTGCCATGGCGAAGCGGTGGAGAAAATGGCGGGTTTCGCGATCAACCGGGCGCTCGAGGCGATCTGGGAAGCGGCATCGGCCGCGAACGAGTATTTCGCCGATCAGGCGCCGTGGGCGCTGCGCAAGACCGATGCCGCGCGCGCCGACACTGTGCTTTTCACCGCCGCAGAGGCGGTCCGTCGCCTCGCGATCATGGCGCGCTGGGCGATCCCGCGATCTTCCGATGCCTTGCTCGACCAGCTTGCCGTCGGCGCCGGGGACCGCGATTTCGCCGCGCTCGATCGCCCGGTCAGGTCCGGGACGCAACTGCCCGCCCCGAGCGGCGTTTTTCCGCGACTGCAGTTGGTCGAGGTCTAGCCGCATGCTCGTCGACAGCCATTGCCACCTCAATTACGATGGACTGGTCGATGACCAGCCGGGGGCGATTGCACGCGCTCGGGCGGCAGGCATTTCGACGATGCTCAACATTTCGACGCGCCAGTCGGAATGGGATGCGGTGATCGCGACGGCCGAGCGCCATGACGATGTCTGGGCCAGCGTCGGCATCCATCCGCACGAGGCCGATGCGCATGTCGATGTCGATGCCGCGCTGCTGATAAACGCGGCCGACCACCCGCGCGTCGTCGGGATTGGCGAGAGCGGGCTCGATTACTATTACGATCACAGCGACCGCGAGCAGCAGAAACGATCGTTTCGCGCGCATATCGCGGCGGCGCGGGCCACCGGCCTGCCGATCATCGTCCATACCCGCGATGCCGAGGACGACACCGCCGCGATCATGGCCGAAGAGATGGGGAAGGGGGCCTTCCCCGCCGTCATCCACTGTTTCACCGCGAGCGCCGATTTCGCCCGCAAGGCGCTCGACCTGGGCGCCTATATCTCGCTTTCGGGAATCGTGACGTTCAAGAACGCGCGCGACCTGCAGGAGACGGCAAGGACGATCCCGCTCGACCGGCTGCTGGTCGAGACCGATTCTCCCTTCCTTTCGCCGGTGCCGCATCGCGGCCGACCGTGCGAGCCGGCCTATACCGCAGACACCGCGCGCTTCCTTGCGACCTTGCGCGAAATCAAATTTGACGCGCTGGCACAGGCGACGAGTGCCAATTTCTTCCGCCTGTTCGCCAAGGCGACCGCGCCCGCATGAAGGCGACCGTTCTCGGCTGCGGAACATCGTCGGGTGTCCCGCGGATCGGCAACGACTGGGGTGATTGCGATCCGAACGAGCCGCGCAACGCCCGTAGCCGCGCCTCGATCGTCGTCGAGAGCGCGACGACCCGGATCCTGGTCGATACCTCACCCGATATGCGCGGGCAGCTCCTCGCCGCCCGGGTTGAACGCGTTGACGCGGTCGTCTGGACACATGACCATGCCGATCATTGCCACGGCATCGATGACCTGCGCCAACTCTACCACGCCAGCGGAACACCGGTGCAAGGCTATGCGCGACGCAGCACGCTCGACAGCCTGAAGCGGCGCTTCGCGTACGTCTTTGCGGGCAATGCGGGCTATCCGGCGACGTGCGAGCCGCGCTTGCTCGAGGACGCGATGCGGATCGGCGACATCGAAGTCGATGTCATCGATTTGCCGCATGGCCCGATCACGACCGCGGGGCTGCGTTTTACGGGCGAGGGCGGTACTATCGGCTATGCGACCGACTTCTCCTCGCTCGACGACGATGCGATCGCCTTCTTTTCCGGGCTCGATGCCTGGATCGTCGATGCACTGCGCGAGCGCGAGCATCCGACCCATCCGCACCTTGCACTGACGCTCGCCGCGATCGCGCGATGCCAGCCGAAACAAGCCATTATCACACATATGGATCAATCTATGGATTATGCGCGGCTGATCGACACCCTGCCCGCCGGCATCGTGCCGGGGCATGACGGATTGGTCGTGACGCCATGAGCGGCGATCAGTGGCCCGAGCTGGTCTGGTACGTTGGCGCGCTGGTGCTGGTCGGCAGCGCGCTGGCTGCAAGGCGTATCAAGTTCTCAGCCATGCTACGTTACATATTGATCTGGACCGCTATTTTCATGGCCGCCTATGGTTTGTTCCTGTTCCGCGACGACCTCGCCAGCGTCTGGGGACGGGCGCGCGCCGATCTTGGTGGCGCACCCGAAGCGAGCGTGTCTGGCAGCGAGGTCATCATTCGGCGCGATCCCGACGGGCATTTCTGGGTCAATGCCAGCGTGAACGGCGTTGCGGCACGCTTCCTGATCGACAGCGGCGCGACCACGACCTCGGTATCGCGGGAATTCGCCGAGAGCGCGAAGCTGACGATCGACCGCGACGGATACCCGGTGCTCGTCGGTACCGCCAACGGCGATGCGGTGATGCGCCGCGGCGTGATCGAGCGGCTCGTTGTCGGGTCGATCGTGGTAAACGAACATCCTGTGCTGATCGGCGACGCAATCGGCGACATCGGCGTGCTCGGCATGAATTTCCTGTCGGAGCTCAAGGCGTGGCGGGTAGAAGGGGCGTCGTTGACGCTCACGCCATGACACCCCCGAAGCAAGCTGATATTTTACATAATATATATTATCGGACTAGTTGATGACAGATACGAGAGACGATCACATGGCTCCCGGCCATCCCCTTTCGCAGCTGGTCGCGATCATGGCGAAGCTGCGCGATCCCGATGGTGGCTGCCCGTGGGACCTCGATCAGGATTTCGCTTCGATCGCACCATATACGATCGAAGAAGCCTATGAGGTCGCCGATGCGATTGCGCGCGACGACATGGGCGAGCTGCGTGACGAACTTGGCGACCTGCTTTTCCAGGTCGTCTTTCACGCGCAAATGGCGTCCGAGCATGGCGCATTCGATCTCTCCGACGTCGCCGACGCGATCGTGACCAAGATGATCCGCCGCCATCCGCACGTGTTCGATCCCGCAAACGACGCTAGCGCGATCGCCACTGCCGGCGACCAGATCAATGCGTGGGAGGTGATGAAGGCGACCGAACGTGGCGGCGTCGACGCCGGCACGCTCGCTGGCGTCGCACAGGGCCTCCCTGCCCTGATGCGCGCGCAGAAAATCCAGCGGCGGGCCACCCGCACCGGATTCGACTGGCCCGATGTTACCGGTCCACGGGCCAAGATCGTCGAGGAACTGGCCGAAACCGACGCCGCGACGAGCGACGCCGAACGCCATGAAGAGCTCGGTGACCTGCTGTTCTCGGTGGTCAACTACGCGCGTCATATCGGCGTCGATGCCGAGCACGCGCTGCGCGATGCCACCGCCAAGTTCGAACGCCGCTTCAACGCGGTCGAGCGCGACCATGACGGCGCCCTCGCCGACCTGTCTCCCGAGGCGCTCGATGCGCTGTGGGAACAGGCCAAGGCGTCGAAAACCTGACGATCAGGCTCATTCGCAGATTTCCTAAAACTGCTTGCGGAAGCTGACCTCGAACGAGCGGCCATACGGATCGATGAAGCCGGGCTGATAACGAAGCGGGATCGCGCCCGTGCCATCGCGGACTTCCTGGACGCTACCCGTCAGGTTGTTGATGCTCAACCGGATTCGCGAGCCCTTGAGCCAAGGCATCGACTCGACGAGTTTTTCCTTCTGGTCGAAATTGACGAATACGCGCAGGTTGAGATTGAAGACACTGCCAAAGTCGAGGTCCGAGCTTGTCGCACCGCCGGTCGAGCCATCGACATGCGTGCCGCTCGCGTAGCTCAACTGGACGAAGCCGCCGAGGCCGTCCTTGAACAGCCCGGCATTGGCGTCGATGCTGCTGCGCGGCTGGCCACCGCCCGATCCCGTCGCCGCACCGTTCAACCGATCGAGCACTGGAAGTCCGCCGCGGATGGTGATGCGATCGCGCAAGACGATCGTCTGGTACAATGACACGCGCCAGTTGAGCGGTTGCGGGCCGGCATCGCCGCCGCCCGGACGGCCTCCCCCGCCCATTCGCATCCCGCCGCCGCGACCACCGCGACCGCGGCCACCGCTTGAGTAATTGACGCCCCAGCGGACGCGGTCGGTTTCCTCGCGCAGATAATTTACCGCGCGCAGGTCGAGGCTGACGAGCTGGCCATTGCCGTCACGGACGACGCGATCGGGGAATGCCGCCTCGATCGCGGGCGACAGCGAAGGGAACGACGAAATCGGATCGTCGGCTCGGATCCGCGTGAAATTGGCCACGAGCGACAGGCCGTCGGGTTTCTTGAAACGGATATTGGCACCGAGATCGATGACGTTACGGCTGTCCGCAGTCAGCGCGGGATTGCCGCCTGAAATCGTCGTGACGAACACGGTGTTACCGGTGGCAAAGTCGAACACCGGCACGTTGGGCGTTGCGATGATCGCGCCTCCAAGCTGAGACAGGCTCGGCGCTCCTTCGTCGGTCGACGACGAGCCGGTCAGTTGCAGCCAGTCGGCTGGCGACCAGTTGATGCCGTAGCCATAGGTTTTCAGCGAGCCGAAATCGGACAGGTTGCGATAGGCAAGGTTGGCATTGGCTGACAGCGAACCGACTAAGCCGAGCAGCCCCTCCCCGTCCTTCGCCAGCGGAACGTCGATACTCGCACGGGCAGTTTGCTGGCCGCGCGACAGATCAGTCAGCCTGAGCATGCCCGCACGTATCGTACGGCTTTCGATGGTGAACTGCTGTGCCGTCACCGCGAGCGATGCGGTCGCTTGGCCTGCAACCGTCTCGAACACCGGGCCGGCAAGATTGCCGACCGCTTCGAGCGTCCGGTTCGTGCTGTCCGAGCGATCGGCGCTGGCACCGGTAACCGCGCTTTGCGGGAACGGCGCGGCAACATCTCCGCCAGCGTCGACAAAGGCTTGCGCCAATGCGCCGTCGATCGCGCGCTGCGTCCGCGTCTCAGAATCGACAATATCGTAATTGCCCGTGATCGACCAACGCCAGCCGCCGAGTGCCCCGTCGACCAGCCCGCCGAGATGCCCGGTGATCGTTTCGTTCTTCCGCTCGAGCGCGCCGAACTCGGGAAAGCTGCGTGAAAAATATGTATTCGGCGCGACCAGCAAGTTACTCGTGGCAAGGCCGAGGCGCGACGTCGCACGAGCCATTTCGAGCTTGCCGTTGATCGTCGCCGAGACCGTATCGTTCAGATAGTGGTTGATCGTCGCTTCGATCGTCGCATTGCGGCTCTCCGGAAGCAAGGTGCGGTACGGCGTCTGGTCGGTGCCGTCATCGGTCGTCGGGATCGCAACGATCCCGCGTTCGCCCTCGGTCAGTGCCCCGTCGTACGAATATTCACCCGAAATATTGGTCCGCGAATTGGGCGACAATTTGGTCACCGAACCTTCGTATTCCTGGTGCCAGCGGCCGCTGTCGAACGGGGCGCCGACTTCGGCTTCGACGGTAAACGCTGAAAAACTGGGCTTGAGGATGAAATTGACCACGCGCTGGTCGGCGGCATAGCCGAACTTCAGTGCGACCTGTTCGGGCAGCACATCGACGCGCAGGATCGCTTCGGACGGAATCGTGCGCAGTTCGCCGAAGCCGGAGATGCGCCGACCGTTGAGCAGGACCACGGGATGTCCCCCGCCCCTCCCCCGCCCGCCGCCGGTCTGTGGCGCCAAGGCCGCGAGCAGGTCGCCGATTGTCGAGGCACCGTAGGACGCGACGTCTTTCTCATTCAGCTGAAGCTCGGGCGAGACATCGGTATCGACCGCGCCGCGCAGGCGTTCCCCGACGACGACGATTTCGCCCGCCTGAGGATCGCCCGCTTTTGCGGTCTCGGCCGCGCCGTCGGCGGGAGACGCTTCGGGGGTGGATGGCGGCGCATCCTGCGCCATCGTGGGAGCAGCAGCGCCACTCGCCAGAAGAATCGCAAGCGTAATGAGCGACGTGCAAGCAGACAGGGTTTTCATGAGATGTTCGGTCCAGCCAGGGTTCGAACAACCCGCTATGGCCGATATGTGTCAGACGTTCGCCAACGCTGGACTAGCTTGCGACATTTTCCAGCGTGGCGGTGAAGCGGGCATGGTCGGCCCGCGATAGGCGGACCCTTACCACCATGCAGCCCCCGCCATCGGCGGTTTCCTCAAGGACTTCGCCGTTCTGGTGCAGCCACGCACGTGCACGGCCGTCATTGGCCGGAATCGAGAGCGTATATTCTGGGCTAAGCGCGGTCAGCGCGGCGGACATCGCCTCGCGCAGCGACGCAATTCCCTCCCCCGTGATGGCCGAGACTGCCGCGCTATTGGCGCTGTTCGCCGCGAGGTCGGAAATCGCCGCACGCCGCTCGGGCTCCTCGATGAGATCGATCTTGTTGAGCACCTCGATATAGGCCGCCGCATCTTCCTCCGCGAAATCCATGCCGAGCTCGGCAAGGACGGCCATCACGTCGTCGCGCTGCAAGTCGCTGTCGGGGTGCGCAATATCGCGAACATGGACGACGAGGTCGGCCGACAGCACTTCCTCGAGCGTGGCGCGAAACGCCGCGACGAGCTGCGTCGGCAGGTCCGACACGAAGCCGACGGTGTCCGACAATATTGCCTTGTCGAGGCCCGGCAGCGAAATCGCGCGCATCGTCGGGTCGAGCGTCGCGAACAGCATGTCGGCAGCGAGCACGTCGCCCCCGGTCAGCGCGTTGAACAGCGTCGATTTGCCCGCATTGGTATAGCCGACCAGCGCGATCACCGGCCATGGCGCACGCTGGCGCCG
>CAZHWG010000044.1:0-9330 GCA_964535925.1 uncultured Sphingorhabdus sp. | reverse complement strand
TCGCGCCGAGTGCATGCTCGGTCATTGCGGCCTGGTGTTCGGGATTGTCGCGCACGGCGAGCAGCCCGCCATGGACCATCGGGTGGAGCGTCTTGATGCGTCCGTCCATCATCTCGGGAAAGCCGGTCAGCTCGGCGACGTCGCGGACCGCCAGCCCCGCCTCGCGCAGCGCCTTGGCGGTGCCGCCGGTCGAGACGAGCTCGACGTCGTGACGTGCGAGCGCTTCGCCCAGTTCGACGAGGCCGGATTTGTCGCTGACCGAAAGCAGCGCGCGTTTGATCGTGATCTGGTCCATGTCGGTCATCCCATATGTTTGAAAAGCCAGCCGATGCTGGTGCCGCCGGGTCCGGTGGCATCGCTCAGCGCGAGCTGTTGCGTCGGATGCGGGCGACCGTTGCCGTCGACCCACAGGCTGTCCTCGATCGCCAGATTGCCTGCCGAGGCGCGAAACTGCCATAGCGGCCCGTCGGGCAGGCGCAGCAGCGCACCGAGACCGTCGGCGGTAATCGTCGGCGAAATTCCGCGTCCGAGATGGAAGCGGATGACGAAGGGCGTCTCGCCCGGGCGCTTGCGCCGGCCGACCGGCAGCAGCAGGTCCTCGCCGCGCAGTTCGCGCCCGGTGTCCGACAGGATCAGCAGGCGACGATGGTGGAAGCCCAGCCGCTTGGCATAGCCGTCATGGCCGATCTCGAGCCGCGTGCCATTATCGATCTCCTGGCGCTCGATCTCGACCTCGGCGACGCCCTTGCCGAGGGTGCCGTCGGCAAGGATCGCGGTCGAATTGCGGTCGGCGAGGACCAAGGTCGAATGCGCCGCGGTGGTGCGCAGGCCCTGCGCAAGCGATTGCGGGATCAGCGCCCCGGCGAGCGCGGCACCGCCGCAATTGACGACGATCCGCTGATTGCCATCGCTGAGTTCGAACGCCAGCGTCGAGGCGCAGCCGGCGTCGGTGAGCCGCGCGACCGGCGGCGGCGCGGCATCGACCAGCAGCACGGTCTTCTTGGCGGTCAGTCGCTGATAGCCCCAGTCGCGCGCCTGTTTGAGCGGGCGCGCGCGCACCCCGCTTGCCTCGACCACCGCGCGAACCGTCTCGGCGCGCGTCGCGCCGCCGCCCTGCCAGCTGCCCAGTCCGCCATCGGTGTGGGCAAGGCCGGTCAGCGCGGGCACCGCGAGCGCGAGCATCTCGCCGATAAAGGCGGGCGGATCGATCCGCCGTGCGTCGTAGGTCCGGCTGAGCATGGTGAGCGCGCTGATCGCCTCGATCTGGGCATGCGGCGATCGCGACACCGCGCCGCCATCGCCGTAGAACGCCGCTTCGAGCGATTTCTTGAGACCGTCTTCACCGAAGATGCGGCGCGGTTCGCCGCCGGGGATCAGCAGCGCGGCGGCAACGACGCCGCACCAGGCGACGAGCTGCGGCACGCCGGGCCGCCCGCGATGCGCGGTCTGGTCGAGATGGCGCGCAGCCCGCGCGATGTGGTTGAGCACTGCCGATCGATAGACGATGTCGCGCGACGACAGGATCAGCGGCGCATAGGCGGTCCAGAACAGGATCCGCCACGCGGCGACGTCGCTCGTCCAGGCGGGTTCGGTGACGTTGGTGCCGTGCGCCGCAAGCCATTTGCGCGTCAGCCGCTCGGCGATCGGCGCGGCCTCTTCGCGCGGTGCGACCGCGGCAAGGTCGCGCAGCCAGGCGAAGCTGTGGATGTAGTGCGCAAAGGGCGGCGTGACGCCGGGCGCAGCGAAATCGATCCCCTTCAACGGCGCCTTGAGCCCGCGAAAGAGGAAATGGCCCGCGCGGATCGCCTTGCCCGCTGCGGGATTGCCGGGCAGCGGATCGTGCGGCACGGCAAGCAGCTTGAGCGGATAGCGGCCCTTGAGGCGCATCTTGTGCAGCGGCGTGCGCCAGGTCAGGCGATAGAACTGGTGCGCGAGGCGCGTCGCGAGGCTCTGTCCGCGATCGCCCGACAGGCGGATCAGGCGGCGGCCCTCATCGATGGAATTGGCATCGATCGAATTGGCATCGCTTGAGCCGGCGTCGCTCGAATGGGTATCTATCGCATGGCTATCGCTCGCGTCGGACGGCCGATCGCCGGGACGATCTCCGCCCGAAGCGTCGCTCATTGTCCCCTCAGCGCCGCGATATTGGCGGCGTAGCAATCACGCCCGCCCTTGAAGGTCGCGGTCCCGGCGACGAGGACGTCGGCCCCCGCGGCGATCGCGCGCGGCGCGGTGGTCGCATCGACGCCGCCGTCGACTTCGAGCCGGATATCGCGTCCGCTGCGGTCGATCATCTTGCGGACCGCCTCGATCTTCCTCAGTTGGCTGTCGATGAAGCTCTGACCGCCGAAGCCGGGATTGACGCTCATCACGAGAACGAGGTCGATGTCGTCGATCAGGTAATCGAGCAGCTTGGCCGGCGTCGCGGGATTCAGCGAGACGCCCGCCTGCTTGCCGAGAGACTTGATGTGCTGGACGCTGCGATGGATGTGCGGCCCGGCCTCTGGATGGACGGTGATGATGTCGGCGCCGGCCGCGGCAAACGCGTCGAGGAAGCCGTCGACCGGGCTGATCATCAGATGGACGTCGAACGGCAGGCTGGTGTGCGGGCGCAGCGCCTTGACCACCGCCGGGCCGATCGTGAGGTTCGGCACGAAATGGCCGTCCATCACGTCGATGTGGATCCAGTCGCAGCCTGCTTCGTCGATCGCGCGAACTTCCTCGCCGAGGCGCGCGAAATCGGCGCTCAGGATCGATGGCGCGATGCGGACAGGCGGCGGGGCGGCGGCGGGCGATGCGTCGGGGCTGGGCATGCGGTGCCCTTACCGATTGCGGCGCGGGCGGGCAAGGTGCGTGGCAGCGTTATCCGCGCCTTTTGCGATGCTTGTCGCGCGGCTCGCGGCGACCATGGCCGGCGCCCTTGCCTGCGTCGTCGCTGCCCCAGCGGTGGAGTATCGTGCGCGCCTTCAACCGGCGAGGTCGGCGCGGAGGAGATTATTCATCATTCGCGTCGCCTCGATCGGACGTTGCGGCCGGCGGGCGTCCGCGCTTGCGCTTGACCGGCGGGTCGAGCTTGATCCCCCGCCGCTCGAGTCCGCGGCGCAGCAGGAACTCGATCTCGGCGTTGACGCTGCGCAGTTCGGCCGCGGCGAGCCGCTCGACCGCGTCGAACAACGCCTGGTCGAGCCGCAGCGGGAAGGCTTTTTTGGGGCGCTGGGCCACGATCTACCTGATCAACCTTCGGACTACTGGTAGAGCGTGCCGGTGTTGACGACCGGCTGGGTGTCGCGTTCGGAACACAATACGACCATCAGGTTCGACACCATCGCCGCCTTGCGCTCGTCGTCGAGGTTGACGATCTCCTTGCTCGACAGTTCGGCGAGCGCCATCTCGACCATGCCGACCGCGCCGGCGACGATCCGCGCACGCGCCGCGATGATCGCATCGGCCTGTTGCCGGCGGAGCATCGCCTGCGCGATCTCCTGCGCATAAGCGAGATGTGTCAGGCGGCATTCGTCGATCGTGATGCCCGCCTGTTCGACGCGTTCCTGCAGTTCTATGCGCAGCTCCTCGCTGATGACGTCGGCGTCGCCGCGCAGCGTGACCTCCTTGTGCTCGATATCGTCATAGGGATAGCGGCTGCCGATCGCGCGCACCGCGCTTTCGATCTGGATGTGGATGAATTCCTTGTAGTCGTCGACGTCGAACAGCGCCTGCGCGCTGTCGGTGACGCGCCAGACGACGTTGGCGGCGATCTCGACCGGGTTGCCGCGCAGGTCGTTGACCTTCAGCCGGTCCGAAGTGATGTTGTGGACGCGGACCGAGATCTTCTTGCGCATCAGCCACGGCAGCACCCAGCGCAGGCCGGTCTTGCGGTCGGTGCCCTTGTACGACCCGAACAGCTGGATCGCATAGGCCTGGTTGGGCGCAATCAGGTAGAATCCGCCGATGATGAAGACCAGCGCGGCGATCGCGAGGATCAGGCCCGCGACCGCCCAGCCGCCGATCACGGGAATCTGCGTAATCGCGACGAAGCCTGTAGGAACGGTGAGCAGTGCGAGCAACAGCATCGGATAGCCGCTGGTGGTCGCCGCGGGGTGTTCGCGCGTGGGGTTGAGAATCGCCCTCGAACCGGTCTGGGTCATGATAGCCTCCTTAAAAGATGATATCATAATTATATTGATTAGTGACAAAGTCAACGCAAAAGACCGGGGTGTGACATTGTTGCCTAAGTCTCGGAATTGCTTGGCTTTGTTCGGCTTTCATCCCAATTCGATACAGCGGACCGAACACGGCGAGGGAAACCCGCAGCGGATCGCGCGTTTAACAGGCAAGACATTTCACAGGAGAACGGCAATGCACGTTCAGGCACGAGACTATTCCGCGCAGACCAGCCGCCCGATCGGCACCCGCTTCGCGCAACCCGAAACGCGCGGCTATCACGTGATGTTTCGCAGCGGTACGCAGAACGTCTGCCCCGGCTGCGGCGGATCGAGCTGGCATGTCGGCCGCGTCACCGCCGAATGCGCCTATTGCCTGACCGCGCTGCCGATCCAGCAGCAGCAGGGCTGCGAAGGCGTCGGCCTGTTCTCGAGCCGCGGCCATGACGGCAGCACCGACGCGCTCGAGTTCGCTGTCGCCTGACGGCGCGCGATTACCCAATAAGAAGGGCGGCTCCCGCGGGGGAGCCGCCCTTTTTCGTGTGTGGCGCAAAGTCCCCGTCGCTTATTCGCCGGTCGGGAAGCCGCGTCGTTCGAGCAGCGCCTTCACGTCGGGATCGCGACCGCGGAAGGCGCGATAGGCCTCGGCGCGGTCGGTCTCGTTGCCGGTGACGATCAACAGGTCGCGAAAGCGGTGCGAGATCGTCGTGTCCCACGGTCCGCCCGCTTCCTCGAACGCGGCCCAGCTGTCGGCATCCATCGTTTCCGACCACAGATAGCTGTAATAGCCCGCCGAATAGGCATCGGACGAGAACAGGTGATTGAACTGCGGCAGGCGGTGCCGCATCATGATCTCCTTCGGCATGCCCAGTTCGGCGAGCGTGTCGCGTTCGAACGCATCGACATCGGTCACCGGCGTCGTGCGGTTGTGCAGCTTCATGTCGATCAGCGCGCTCGACAGATACTCGACCGTTTCGAAGCCCTGGTTGAAGGTCGAGGATTTCTCGATCTTGTCGATCAGCGCCTGCGGAATCGGTTCGCCGGTCTCGTAATGCAGCGCGTAATTCTGCAGCACATAGGGCGTCATCAGCCAGTTCTCGTTGACCTGGCTGGGATATTCCACGAAATCGCGCGGCGTTCCCGACAGGCTGGGATAGGCAACGTCGGTCATGAAATAATCGAGCGCGTGGCCGAATTCGTGGAACAGCGTCGATGCGTCGTCGATGCTGATCAGCGTCGGCTCGCCTTCGCCGCCCTTGACGAAATTGTTGTTGTTCGACCCCAGCACGATGTCGTCGCCGCTCAGCCGGTCGCGCGAACGATAGGTCGTCGCCCAGGCACCCGACCGTTTGCCTTCGCGGGCGAAGTTGTCGAGATAGAACAGGCCGACGGTCTTGCCGTCGCGGGTGACCTCGAACGTCCGCACGTCGGGATGGAAGACAGGCACCGTCCCGGTGTTCTCGGTGAAGCTCAGGCCGTAGAGGCGATTGGCCGAATCGAACATCGCCGCGACCATCTTGTCGAGCTGGAAATACGGTTTGATCGCCGCCGCATCGAGGTCGTATTTCTGCTTGCGGACCTTTTCGGCGTAAAAGCGGTAATCCCACGGTGCGATCGTGATCTTGGCGCCCTTGCCCGCCTTCGCCTCGGCATCGGCGAGCGCCTGCATGTCGGCGACCTCCTCCTTCACGCGCGCGACCGCGGCGGGCCAGACGCGCATCATCAGGTCCATCGCGCGGTCGGGCGTCTTGGCCATCGTGTCGGCCATGCGATAATCGGCATGCGTCGTGAAACCGAGCAGTTCGGCGCGCTGCTGGCGCAGTTGCAGGATCTTGGCGATCGTCGCATTGGTGTCGTTGGCATCGCCGTTGTCGCCGCGATTGCTGTACGCCTTGTAGACCTGTTCGCGCAGGTCGCGGCGCGTCGAGTTTTCCATGAACGGCTGCATCACCGAGCGCGTGTTCTTGAGCGCCCAGCCGCTTTTGCCCTGTTCTTCGGCCGCCTTCTTGATCGAGGCGACGAAGCTGGCGGGCAGGCCGGCGAGATCGTCGGCGCTGTCGAGGAAGATATAAGTCTCCTCGTCGGCGAGAACCTTGTTCGAAAAGTCGCTGTAAAGACCGGCCAGTTCGGTGTTGAGCGCGATCAGCTGCGGCTTCTTGTCGGCATCGAGCAAGGCGCCGTCGCGCTTCAGTTCATCATAGGCGCGCTCGATCAATCGCTGCTGCTTGGCATCGAGACCCATCGTCGCGCGGTTGTCGTAGAGATATTTGTATTTCTCGACGAGTCGGGGATCGAGGTTGAGCTCGCTGAAGAACGCCGACAGCTTGGGGCTCCACTCGGCCTGGATCGCGCGCACGTCGGGGTTCGACAGGTTGCTCGTATAGACGCCATAGACCGGATAGACGCGGCCGAGGGTCTCGCCCGCCTTCTCGAGCGGGACGACGAAATTGTCGAAGGTCGGCTTGGCCTTGTTCGACAGGATCGCTTCGTACTCGGCCTTCACTTCGGCCATCCCGACCCCGAATGCCTGTGGCAGTTGCTCGGGCGTATAGGCGTCCCACTGGGGCACGCCGTCATAAGGGCCGCTCCATTCGGCGAGCACGGGATTGGCGGCCACCGTCTCGGCGGGCTCGGCCACGGTGGCGAGCGCGGTGTCGGTGCGGTTGTCGATGGTCGCGCATCCGGCAAGCAGCGAGCTTCCGGCGAGCAGCGTAAAGGCGTATTTCATGGGCTTTCCTGTCCTGTCATGGGCTGAATTTTTCGTGAAGGCTCGTATAGCGGCATCCACCTGAGTCGCGCCTTAACCGGATAACACGGTCCCGGTCCAGCCCCTGCACCGGCGCGTGCGGAAACGGCGCGCGTCGCCTTTGCCCTTGACGCGAACGTAAACGTTAGGTTTCATGGCGCAACCTTTCATGGGCCGGCACGATGCCGCCCGAACCGCTCCGGGGAGCCGCCGACATGACGCTCGATAGCCTGCACCGCACCGCCTATGGCGACGACCATGAGGCGTTCCGCGCGACCGTCCGCCAGTTCCTCGCCAAGGAGGTCCAGCCGCACGCCGACCAGTGGGAAAAGGACAAGATCGTCCCGCGCGAACTGTGGCTCAAGGCGGGCGAGCTGGGCATGCTGTGCCCGACGGTGCCGGAGGAAT
The DNA here is from genome assembly GCA_964535925.1 of uncultured Sphingorhabdus sp. Lineage (GTDB taxonomy): Bacteria > Pseudomonadota > Alphaproteobacteria > Sphingomonadales > Sphingomonadaceae > Flavisphingopyxis. The sequence goes on along the minus strand of CAZHWG010000044.1, from coordinate 2,016 downwards.
ATGGCGGTCTCGGCCTCGATTTCGGCTATAACGCGATCGTCGACGAAGAGCTGGCCTACGGCGCGGGCGCGACGCTCGGCTTCTCGCTCCATTCGGACATCGTCGTCAATTACTTGATCGCCTACGGTTCCGAAGAGCAGAAGCGCGAATGGCTGCCCAAGATGGTTTCGGGCGAAGTCATCACCGCGATCGCGATGACCGAACCGGGCGTCGGTTCGGACCTGCAATCGATCCGCACCAGCGCCAAGAAGGACGGCAATCATTATGTCGTCAACGGGCAGAAGACCTATATCACCAACGGCCAGAACGCCGACCTGACGCTCGTCTGCGCCAAGACCGACCCCGATGCCTCGCCCGGCTGGAAGGGCGTTTCGATCATCCTCGTCGAGGCGTCGCGCGAGGGCTATCGCAAGGGCCGCAACCTCGACAAGATCGGCATGGACAGCGCCGACACGTCCGAACTGTTCTTCGACGACGTTCGCGTGCCGATGACCAACTGCCTCGGCGAGGAGGGCAAAGGCTTCATCTACCTGATGAGCGAGCTGCCGCAGGAGCGCCTCTCGATCGCGGTCAGCGCGCAGGCATCCGCGCAGGGCGCGTTCGATCGCACCGTCGAGTTCGTCAAGGACCGCAAGGCGTTCGGCAAGCCGGTGTTCGATTTCCAGAACACGCGCTTCACGCTCGCCGACCTCAAGACCCGCCTCCAGATCGGCTGGGCGCATCTCGACTGGGCGCTGGCGCGCCATCTGCGTGGGCAGCTGACCCCCGAGGAAGGCGCCGCGGCGAAGCTGTGGCATACCGAGTTCCAGTGGGACATGATGGACAAATGCCTGCAGCTGCACGGCGGCGCGGGCTATATGAACGAGTATCCGATTGCCCGCGCATGGCGCGCGGCGCGCGTTACGCGTATCTTCGGCGGCACCAACGAGATCATGAAAGAACTGATCGGGCGCAGCCTGTAACCTTTTCGCGCATTGCCAGCGCGCAACCTTAGGGACCAATATTATGACCACCGCCTATATCGTCGATGCCGTCCGTTCGGCCGGGGGCAAGCGCGGCGGCGCGCTCGCCGGCTGGCATCCCGTCGATCTCGGCGCCGCGGTGCTCGACGGCCTCGTCGCGCGCACCGGCATCGACCCCGCCGCGATCGAGGACGTCATCACCGGCTGCGTCAGCCAGGGCGGCGAGCAGAGTTTCCAGGTCGGACGCAACATCGTCCTCGCCTCAGGCCTGCCCGAAAGCGTGCCCGCGGTGACGATCGACCGCCAGTGCGGCAGTTCGCAACAGGCGATCCAGTTCGCCGCGCAGGCGATCATGTCGGGCACGCAGGACATCGTTATCGCCAACGGCGTCGAATCGATGAGCCGCGTGCCGATGGGCTCGACCGGCGCGCTCCATGCCAAGGAGGGCATGGGCATGTACAAATCGCCCGGCCTCGAGCGCAAATATCCGGGCATCCTGTGGTCGCAGTTCGTCGGCGCCGAGATGATCAGCAAGAAATACGGCTTCGATCGCGCGCAGCTCGACGCCTATGCGCTGCAAAGCCACCAGCGTGCCGCCGCCGCGACCGAGGCGGGCGCGTTTGACGCGGAAATCATCCCGCTCGAGATCGAAACCCCCGACGGCAAGAAGATGCACACCGTCGACGAGGGCATCCGCTTCGACGCGACGCTCGAAAGCATCGGTTCGGTCAAGCTGCTGCAGGAAGGCGGCACCGTCACCGCCGCCAATGCCAGCCAGATCTGCGACGGCAGCTCGGCGGTCCTGATCGTCAGCGAAAAGGCGCTCAAGGCACACGGCCTGACGCCGATCGCGCGCATCCACAACCTGACCGTCACCGCGGGCGACCCCGTCGTGATGCTCGAAGAGCCGCTGTTCGCGACCGATCGGGCGCTGCAGCGCGCGGGCATGGCCATCGGCGACATCGACCTGTTCGAGGTCAACGAGGCGTTCGCCCCCGTGCCGCTCGCCTGGCTCCAGCATACCGGCGGCGATCCCGACCGGCTCAACGTCCAT
>CAZHWG010000043.1:0-9524 GCA_964535925.1 uncultured Sphingorhabdus sp. | reverse complement strand
CCCTGAAACGAGTTCAGGGTGACAAAGTAAGGAACGAAAATCATGGAAATCACCGCAAACACCCCCGCCGTCGTCACCGGTGGCGCATCGGGCCTCGGCGAAGCGACCGCGCGCGCATTGGCCGCCAAGGGCGCCAAGGTCGCGATCTTCGACCTGCAGGAAGAAAAAGGCCTCAAGGTCGCCGAGGAAATCGGCGGCATCTTTTGCGAAGTCAACGTGACCAGCGACGAGAGCGTCGAGGCGGGTTTCGCCAAGGCGCGCGAGGCGCACGGCCAGGAACGCATCCTCGTCAACTGCGCCGGCGTCGGCAACGCGATGAAGACCGTCAGCCGATCGAAGGAAGACGGCACGATTCGCCGCTTCCCCAGCCAGGCGTTCGACTGGGTCGTCCAGATCAACCTCGTCGGCAGTTTCCGCTGCATCTCCTATTTCGCCGAAGGCCTGCTAGCGGCCGATCCGCTCCCCGGCGGCGCCAAGGGCTGCGAACAGCGCGGCGTGATCATCAACACCGCCAGCGTCGCGGCCGAGGACGGCCAGATCGGCCAGGCCGCCTATTCGGCATCGAAGGCGGGCGTCGTCGGCATGACGCTGCCGATCGCGCGCGATTTGATGAACGAAGGGGTGCGCGTCAACACGATCCTGCCGGGGATTTTCGAGACCCCGCTGCTGCGCGGCCTGCCGCAACCCGCCCAGGACGCGCTCGCCGCCGCGGTGCCGTTCCCCAAGCGTCTCGGACGCCCCGACGAATATGCCAATCTCGCACTGGCGATGATCGAGAACGATTACTGGAACGGTGAAGACGTCCGTCTCGACGGCGCGCTGCGCATGGGTCCCCGCTAACCTCCTGGTCCCTCCCCGCAACGGGGAGGGGTCGGGGCGGGGCCGTGCGCTTCCGCCCGAGCGAAAGCATTTCATGCCCAAGCCTTCCCCCGCGCGCCTCGACCCGGCGAACTATCCCGTCGCAATCGAGGTGCAGACGCGCTTCCAGGACCTCGATCCACTGGGCCACATCAACAACGGCGCGATGGCGGCGATTATTGAAACAGGCCGGATCGCGTTCAACCACCAGGTCGGCGTCGACGGTCGCGACCGCAAGCCGGGGCAGCGCTGGCTGATCGCGCGGCTAGAGATCAACTACGTTGCCGAGGGGCATTATCCCGAGCCGGTCATGATCGGCCACGGCTTCGGCCGCGTCGGACGCTCGAGCTGGGATATCCTTGCGGGCGTCTTCCAGGGCGACACCTGCATCGCCACCGCCGACTGCACGATCGTCCTGACCGACGCCGACGGCGCGGTCGCGATCGGCGACGACCAGCGCGCGCGAATCGCGCAATACGCCTTCGGCGCCTAGGCGCGCAGCCCATCGGCGTGCGCGGCATCGAACGCGGCACGCGCGCGTTCGACCGCGTCGATATTGGCGAACGCCCAGTCGCCGAGCGCGCCGACCGGCACGAGCAGTTCGTGCCCCAGCGCGGTCAGCGCATAATCGACGCGCGGCGGTACCGACGGCGTCACGCTGCGCGTCACCAGCCCGTCGCGTTCGAGCCCGCGCAGCGTCGCGCTCAGCATCTTCTGCGACACGTTGCCGATCTCTCGCTTCAATTCATTGAAGCGCCGCGATCCGGCCGACAGCCGCATGATCACCTGCACCGACCATTTGTCGCCGATCCGCGACAGGACGGTGTTGACGCGCTGGCAGCCGCCGGTTTCGTGAAGGTTACCCGGTTTCGTCATCGTGCCCTCTTGCATTGCCACTCCGGTTTCCAACATAGGCCTGGTAACCAAAAGAAACCATCAAAATCCAGATAGCCATCAAGGGAACCATCCATGCTCAATATCGGTATCATCGTCGGCAGCACGCGCCCCGGACGCAACACGATCAAGGTCGCCGAATGGGTCCACGATCACGCCGCCCAGCGCGGCGATGCCAATTACGAACTCGTCGACATCGCCGATTTCGACCTGCCGCTGCTCGACGAGCCGGTCCCGCCGTCGCAGGGCCGTTACAGCAAGGACCACACCAAGCGCTGGGCCGCGAAGATCGCCTCGCTCGACGCCTTCGTTTTCGTCACCCCCGAATACAACCATTCGACCAGCGGCGCGCTCAAGAACGCGATCGATTTCATCTACGCCGAATGGAACGACAAGGCGGCCGCGTTTGTCAGCTTCGGCAGCGCAGGCGGCACGCGTGCGGTCGAGCACCTGCGCACCATCGCGGCCGAGATCAAGATCGCCGACGTGCGCGGCCAGGTCGCGCTGTCGCTGTTCGACGATTTCGAGAATTTCTCCGACTTCAAACCGCGCGACGTCCATGCCCCGGCGCTCGCCACGATGTTCGACGAACTGGTCGGCTGGGGCGGCGCGCTCAAATCCTATCGCGACGGCAAGGCGAAAGCTTGAGCCGCCCGATCTGAAGTGCGCGGCGGCGGTTTCCCTCCCGCCGTCGCCGCGGCTTCAGCGCGTCAGGTTATAGACGAACCCGATGAGCCCGGTCTGGCGGCTGCGGCGCAGGCGTTCGGCCTTGAGGATCGTGTGGACCTGGTCATAGCAGGTCGCGACGTCGTCGTTGACGAGGACGAAGTCATAGCCGTCCCAGTGGGCGATCTCGCTCGCGGCACGCTCCATGCGCCCGGCGATCACCTCTTCGCTGTCGGTCGCGCGGGTGTGCAGGCGGCGGCCCAGCTCCTCCATCGACGGCGGCAGGATGAAGACGCGCACGACGTCGCCACCCTCTTTCTGGTGAAGCTGCTGGGCGCCCTGCCAGTCGATGTCGAACAGGACGTCCTGGCCTGCCGAGAGCATCTCTTCGACAGGCTGTTTCGGGGTGCCGTAGCGGTGACCGAAGACGCGCGCCCATTCAAGGAACTCGCCCGCGTCGGCCATCGCCTTGAAGGTCTCGACGTCGACGAAATGGTAATCGCGACCATCGACCTCGCCTGCGCGAATCGGCCGGGTCGTTACCGATACCGACAGCGACAGATGGTCGTCATGCTCGAGCAGCTTGCGCGCGATCGTCGATTTGCCCGCGCCCGAGGGCGACGAGAGGACGAACAGGACGCCGCGCCGTTCGACGGGCAATTTTTGCGATTTGGGTTCGCCCGTCGGGGCGCTATCGGTGTCGGCCATGCGCGCTAGTGGGCGAAAGCCGGGGCGAGCGTCAAGGGGGAGGGGACATGGAGAGCACGGATCGGCGGGATCGCGCGGTGCCGCACTGGGCCTATGGCGCCGGAATCGTTGCGACGATCATCGCGGCGGCGGCCATCCTGCTGGCAATGGGGCGCAACCCGATCTGCACCTGCGGGACGATCGAACTGTGGCACGGCAGCGTCCAGTCGGCGGGCAACAGCCAGCATCTCAGCGACTGGTACAGTTTCAGCCATGTCACCCACGGCTTCCTCTTTTACGGCCTCGGCTGGTGGCTGCTGCGGACGCGGCCATTCGGCCTGCGCCTCTTGGCGGCGACGCTGATCGAGGCGGGCTGGGAGATCCTGGAAAACACGCCGATGGTGATCGACCGCTATCGTGAAGCGACGATGGCGTTCGGCTATAGCGGCGACAGCGTGCTCAATTCGGTCAGCGACATCGCGATGATGATCGCCGGCTTCTGGCTCGCCTGCCGCCTGCGCTGGACGTGGGTGGTCGCGCTGGCGCTTGCCTTCGAGGCGTTCACCCTGTGGCGGATCCGCGACAACCTGACGCTCAACATCGTCATGCTCGTCGCGCCGATCGATGCCGTGCGCGATTGGCAGGCGGACGCGCCGAAGCGCTGAACGCCCGTGATCAGCCCGTCGGTTCGGGCACCTTGATTGCCTGCGCCGTCTGCTTTGCCGGACGCGTGGGACGCTTGCGCGGCGCGGACCTTGCTGCAGTCGTCTTTGCGGCGGGTTTGCGCTTCGCCGAGGATGCGGTCTTGCGCGGCTTTGCCGTCTTGCCTTGCGTGCCCTCTTCGAGCAGCGCGAAACTGTCGGCGACCCCGGCGGGACCCGCGCGCCTGATCGCCTTGTCGGTCTGGTCGCGTCGTTCGGCACGCTCGGCGAGCTTCTTGCTGAGATAGCCCGCGGCAAGCGTTGCGCCGAGCACGGCAAAGCGCGCGGGCAACAAGCGCCGTGCGACCGCCATCGTGGCGAAGCCGACGGCTGCCCCGGTGACGGGATTGCCGTGTTGTTCCTTGTTGATGGCCGCGCCAGTGGCTGCGGCGAAGAGCTTGCCGATCATGGTTGTTGTCCTTTCGAAACAACAACCCGCCACACCGCGTGCGGTTCCGCCGCGGGGGTCGATTGGCTAGCGGCCGATCATCGTCTCGGGACGCACGACACGGTCGTAGGTGGCGCCATCGACGAGGCCCGAAGCGAGCGCCGCCTCGCGCAGCGTCTGGCCGGTCTCGTGCGCGGTCTTGGCGATCTTGGCAGCATTGTCATAGCCGATTTCGGGCGCCAGCGCGGTGACGAGCATCAGCGAGCGGTCGACCAGTTCCTTGATCCGCTTGGTGTCGGCCTCGAGCCCCTCGACACAGCGGCGCGAGAAGCTTTCCATGCCGACGCTGAGCAGGTCGATCGAGCGCAGCACGTTGGCGCCGATCATCGGCTTGAACACGTTGAGCTCGAGATGGCCCTGCATCCCGCCGACGGTCACTGCCGCGGCGTTGCCGATCACCTGCGCGGCAACCATCGTCAGCATCTCGCACTGCGTCGGGTTGACCTTGCCCGGCATGATCGAGCTGCCCGGCTCGTTGGCCGGCAGGCTGAGTTCGCCGAGGCCCGAACGCGGTCCCGATCCGAGCAGGCGGATGTCGTTGGCGATCTTGTTGAGCGCGACCGCGAGCGTTTCGAGTGCGCCCGAAAAGAACACCAGCCCGTCGTTCGACGCCAGCGCCTCGAACATGTTGCGCGCGGGTTCGAAGGCGATGCCGGTCGCGGCGGATATCTCGCGCGCGATATCCTCGGCAAAACCCTTGGGCGCGTTGAGCCCGGTGCCGACCGCGGTGCCGCCCTGCGCGAGCTTGTGGATGTTGCCGCTTACCGCGCCCTCGATCCGCGCGCGGCAGGCGATCAGCTGCGCGACATAGCCCGAAAATTCCTGCCCCAGAGTCAGCGGCGTCGCATCCTGCAGGTGTGTCCGGCCGATCTTGACGATGTCGTCCCACGCCTTCGCCTTGGCGGCGAGCGCGTCGGTCAGCTCGATCAGCGCGGGCAGCAGGCGCTGCCTGGTCGCCACCGCGGTCGCGACGTGGAGCGCGGTCGGGAAGCTGTCGTTGGACGACTGGCCCTTGTTGACGTGGTCATTGGGGTGGACAGGATCCTTGCCACCGCGCGTACCGCTGAGCGCCTCGTTGGCGATGCCGGCGATCACCTCGTTGACGTTCATGTTCGACTGCGTGCCCGAACCGGTCTGCCAGATGACGAGCGGGAACTGGTCGTCGTGCTTGCCCGCCAGGATCGCGTCGGCAGCCGCCACGATGCCGTCGGCAATCGTCGCATCGAGCGCGCCCGACGCCTTGTAGGTCAGCGCCGCGGCGCGTTTGACGTGGGCGAGGCCATGGACGATGTCGATCGGCATCGTCTCGCGCGCGCCGAAGGGGAAATTCTCGATGCTGCGCTGCGTCTGCGCGCCCCAATAGGCGCTGGCAGGCACTTCGATCTTGCCGATCGAATCGCTTTCGGTCCGTGTATCGCTCATTATTTCTTCCCGAAATCTACCGTGACGACGTTCGATCCGTCGTCGCTCTCGATGATGCGGTCGCTCGCCGGCGGGTGGTCGTTCTCGGCGTCCTCGTGCGGTTCGGGTCCGGCGCCGTCGCCGCCGACCTGGAACTGCAACCCGAAATCGACGGCCGGATCGACGAACGCGGTGATCGCGGCGTAGGGGATATGGAGCTGCGAGGGGACCTGGTTGAAGCTGAGACCGACCGAAAAACCGTCATCCTCGACGACGAGGTCCCAGTATTTGTTCTGCAGGACGATCGTCATCTCGTCGGGGAAGCGCGCGGTCAGCGCGGCGGGAATGTCGACGCCGGGCGCATGGGTCTTGAAGGTAATGTAGAAATGATGGTCGCCGGGAAGGCCGTGGGCAACGACCTCGCCGAGCACGCGCCCGACCACCGCGCGCAGGGCTTCCTGGACGATCTCGTCGTAGGGAATCAGGCTATCTGGTTGCTCGTCGCTCATTCGCGCTAGGTGAACGCGGGCGTCCAACGGGTCAAGGGGGGAAGAATGGGACAGGGCCAAGTTTGCCGTGGCTTCCTTCCGGCTCTAATGTAACGAACATTGGCAACTCGTGCGGAAGGAAGCATGACGAAAACCGCTGCCTGGCACTTCCCCTATGCGCTGTTCGAGGCCCAACTCGGCGAATATCCGCTGCGTCACGGCACGATGCGCATGATGCTTTATCATCCGGACAAACCCAATCGGCAAAGTCCTCACGCTCAAGACGAACTCTATATTATTGAAGCGGGCCGGGGTACGTTCAGCCATGCAGGCGAGGTGAAATCATTTGGACCGGGCGATGTCATTTTCGTGCGGGCAGGAACCGAGCATCGCTTTGAGGATTTCGACTCCACCCTGCGGGCCTGGGTGATGTTCTGGGGTCCGCCGGGCGGTGAAAAAGAGGAATGACAATGCCCGTCGATGCGACCCAGCCTTACGATCCAGACAATATCTTCGCCAAGATCCTGCGCGGCGAGATTCCGTGCGACCGGGTTTACGAGGACGATTACGCGCTCGCCTTTCACGACATCGCCAAGCAGGCGCCGACGCACATCCTCGTCATCCCGCGCGGCGCCTATGTCGGCTGGGACGATTTTTCGGCGCGCGCGAGCGAGGCGGAGATCGCCGGCTTCGTCCGCGCGGTCGGCATCGTCGCGCGCGACGCCGGGCTCGTCGCGCCGGGCTATCGCCTGCTCGCCAACAGCGGCCCCGACGCGGGACAAGAGGTCCCGCACCTCCACGTCCATCTGTTCGCGGGCAAACCCCTTGGCCCGATGCTGGCAAGGCGCTAGGGATGACCACTGGAACAGCGCAAAGGCCGTTACGGCACAAGGCGAAGAGGGAACCCCGATATGGTAGTAGCAACCCAGGCAGGCGCTGACGGCTGGACCTCGCGAACCGCCTTCATCCTCGCGGCGATCGGCGCGGCGGTCGGTCTCGGCAATGTCTGGCGCTTTCCGACGCTCGCCGGTGAAAACGGCGGCGGCGCGTTCGTTATCTTCTATATCGGGTGCGTTATCCTGATCGGCTTGCCGCTGGTCCTTTCCGAAATCCTGATCGGCCGCCACGGCCGCAGCGACGCGATGCACAGCGTCGAGAAGGTCGCAGCCGATTCCGGCGTCAGCCGGGGCTGGGGCCTGTTCGGCGGCACCGGCATCCTCGCCGCCTTCCTGATCATGACCTTCTACAGCGTCGTCGCTGGCTGGGTGATCTACTATATCGGCGTGATGGGCTGGGATTTCGTCGGCGCGCTGTTCTCCGGCGCGCCCTTCGCCGGTGCGCTCGCTGCCGAAAATCCCGACCAGATATCTTCCCGCATGACCGATCTGTTCGCCAACTGGCCGCTGTTGCTGGTGCTCCATGCGATGTTCATGGTGGCGACGATCTGGATCGTCGCGCGCGGTGTGCAGTCGGGCATCGAAAAGGCGGCGACCTATCTCATGCCCACGTTCTTCGTGCTGCTCATCCTGATCACGGTCTACGGCGCCTTTACCGGCAATTTCGCCGAGGCGGTCGCCTTCATGTTCAACCCCGACTTCAGCAAGCTGACCGCGTCGGCGATGAACCAGGCGCTCGGCCAGGCTTTGTTTTCGATGAGCCTCGCATCGGCGGCGCTGATTACCTACGGCGCCTATGTCTCGCGCGAAACCAAGCTCGCGCCGACGGCGATGATGATCGCCGCCGCCGATACCGGCGTCGCGATCATCGCCGGCCTGATGATTTTCCCGATCGTCTTTGCCGCCGGACTCGACGCCGCTGCCGGGCCGACCCTGGTATTCCAGTCGCTGCCGATCGCCTTCCATACGATGCCGGGCGGTGCGCTCGTCGGCTTCCTGTTCTTCATCCTGATCTTCTTTGCCGCGCTGACCAGTTCGATCTCGCTGCTCGAAGGCGTCGTGTCGTGGTGCATCAACAAGTTCGGCATGGCGCGCGCGACCGCGGCATGGGGTGTCGGCGGGCTGATGTTCGTCATCGGCATCGGCTGTGCGCTGTCGCTCAATGTCTGGAGCGAGTTCCGCCTGCTGCCTTTCATCCCGAACTTCGCCGAGAACAACTTGATGGACACGATCGACGGATTCACCGGCCAAGTCCTGCTGCCGGTGACCGCGCTGCTGACGTCTATCTTTATCGGCTGGCGCGCCGATCGCCAGCTCGTCCTAGCCGAAACCGGCCTTACGGGCGGGATGTTCACGCTGTGGCGCTTCCTTGTCGCGTGGCTCTGCCCGATCGCGGTCGCGCTGATTCTCGTGTTCGGGCTGTTCCCCGAATTGCTCGCGTAAATCGCTTTAAAGCGACCCTGGCGAATCCCACGCGCGCGGGGCCTGAACGATCGTTGTTGTCGATATGGGAAAGGGGACCCGGGCGGTCCCCTTTTTCTTGTCCTTGCTATTCGGCCATCGCTATTCGGGCATTGCCGGGGTGCCCGGCGGCATCCGCCGCTTGAACAGCTCCCCGTGCTCGGACCAGGCGACGAGGACCAGCGCGACCAGGCCGGTGACCAGGAAGCCGGTTGCCATCGGCACCACGCTGCCGTCGAACAATTGCCCGATGATGGCCCCGATGCCCGCCGCGAGCAGCGTGCGCGCGAATTGCTGGAAGCTCGACGCCGCGCCCGCCATGCGGCCGAACGGCTGCATCGCGATCGACCCGAAGTTGGACCCGGTAAAGCCGATCATCGACATGTTGGCGGAGATCAGGACGAGGAAGATCAGCAGCGTCTCGTGCGCCATCGCGGCGGCGGCGATCTGCGCGCCCGACAGGAGGATGAACGCGATCAGCGCGGTATGGCTGACGCGCCGCGCGCCGAATTTCTCGACGATGCGCGAATTGAACCAGTTCGACACCGCAATCGACGCGGCGACCGCGGCAAAGGCATAGGGAAAGATGTCGGCGGCGTCGAAGATGTCGGCAAAGATCTGCTGCGCCGAATTGAGATAGCCGAACAGTCCGCCCATGACGACGCCGCTCGCCAGGACATAGCCGAGCGCGCCGCGATTGGTCACGACTTCGCGCCAGGTCGCGGCGACTTCGCGCGTGCGGATCGGGATGACGTTGGCAGAGTCGAGCGTTTCGGGGAGCCGGAGCCAGACCCATAATGCGACGAACCCCGACAGGACGACGAACAGGATGAAGATGTACCGCCAGCTGGCGACATACAGGATCATCTGTCCCAAACTCGGGGCGATGATCGGCATCGCCATGAAGACGATGAAGACGAGGCTGACGAGCCGCGCCATGCGGTCGCCCGAATAGCGGTCGCGGATGACCGCCAGCGCGACCACGCCCATCGCGGCGGCGGTCAGGCCCTGGGCGAAACGAAAA
>CAZHWG010000042.1:0-9754 GCA_964535925.1 uncultured Sphingorhabdus sp. | reverse complement strand
CGCCATGGTGGGCGATCGCGACGTCGTGGCGCTCGGCGACCTCGGCGATGATGCGCGACAGTGCGGCGACGGCGTCGGCCTCGTCGGCGGGGGTCGCGGGCCGGAAATTGACGCGCAGGATGGCGTGGTCGGGCACAACGTTATTGGGCCCGCCACCGTCGATGCGCGCGGGGTTTACTGACAATCCGGCGCGGTGCAGCGCCTTCAAGCTCAGCGCGAGATCGGCCGCGGCGACGATCGCGTTGCGGCCGTCGTCGGGGTTGCGCCCGGCGTGTGCGCTCTTGCCGCCGATCGTCAGCGAGAAATTGCCGCTGCCGCCGCGCGCGCCGGCGAGCGTGCCGTCGGGCAGTGCCGAAGGTTCGTAGGTCAGGGCGGCAACCTTGCCGCGCGCCAGCTCGGCGATCAGCGCCGCCGATGAGGGCGATCCGACCTCTTCGTCGGAATTGATCAGGACGTCGTAGCCGAAGCCTTCGCAATCGCCCGCCGCCTCGAGAGCGCCAAGCGCCGCGAGCATCACCGCGATGCCGCCCTTCATGTCGGCGACGCCGGGGCCGCCCAAGGTCGCATCGTCGATCCGGTGCAGCGTCTGGAAGGGGTGATCGATGCCGAAAACGGTGTCCATATGGCCGGTGAACAGCATGCGGAGCGGCGCGTCGGGGCGCACGCTGACGACGAGATGGCGACCATGCTCGACGGCGTTGACCTTGCCCGCCGCATCGACCTTTTCGACCGGCGCGGGATTGACCAGCCGGACCTCGCCGGGCAGCCGCGCAAAAGCGTCAGAGAGTTCGGCCGCGACCTTGGCGAGCCCGGCAAGATTGGCCGAACCCGAATTGATCCCTGCCCAGCGTTCGACCTGCGCCAGCATTGCGGCCTGGTCGATCGATGCGATCATTGCGGTTTCGGCGGGGGAAAGATGCGGCATGGCGAGCCTCTTAGCGCGCCATCGGCGGATCGGCTAGCCGACGGTCAAAATCGCCGCGCGAGTCAGATATCTTCGGCGATCCGTTTGTACAGTTCGGGCCGCCGGTCGCGAAAGAATCCCATGCCCGCGCGATGCCTGGCCGCACGTTCGAGATCGAGCGTGGCGACGAGCACGCCGCTCTCCTCGCCGCCGAACTCGGCAACGATGTCGCCCCATTCGTCGCAGATGAAGCTGTGGCCATAGAAGCGCTGGCCGTCCTCGGTGCCGATCCGGTTCGATGCGATCACTGGCATGCAGTTCGATACCGCGTGCCCTTGCATCGCGCGGCGCCACATACGGCTGGTGTCGAGCGTGTCGTCATACGGCTCGGTGCCGATCGCGGTCGGATAGAACAGCGCTTCTGCTCCCATCAGCGCCATCACGCGCGCGCTTTCGGGATACCACTGGTCCCAGCAGATGCCGACGCCGACCGGCGCTGAAGACGTGTTCCAGACGCGAAAGCCGCCATTGCCGGGACGGAAATAGAATTTTTCCTCATAGCCCGGTCCGTCGGGAATGTGGCTCTTGCGATAAACGCCGCGCACGCCGCCATCGGGGCCGATCATCGCCAGGCTGTTGTAGTAATGATGGCCGTCGCGCTCGAAGAAGCTGGTCGGGATGAACACGCCCAGCTCCTCGGCGAGCGCCTGCATCGCCAGCACCGCATCGTGTTCGCCGACGGGCCGCGCGGTGGCAAACAGCGCCTCGTCCTCGACCTTGCAGAAATAGGGACCTTCGAACAGTTCGGGGGGCAGGATCACCGTCGCGCCCTTGTCGGCGGCCTCGCGAACACGCTGGCTTACCGCCGCGATGTTGGCGGTGATGTTATCGGAAAAGGCGAGCTGCATCGCAGCGACGGTGAGGGTACGCATGGCGAGCCTTCTACTCCGGCACTTGCTGGCTGCAACAGTGGAAGCTGCCACCGCCTCCCAGGATCGCGTTCGATGGCAGGCCGATGACGCGGCGGTCGGGAAACAATTGGCCCAGCGTGTCGGTCGCGATGCCGTCGGCGCTGACGCCGTATTGCGGCACGACGACGACCGAGTTGCCGATGTAGAAGTTCATGTAGGACGCGGGCACCACCTCGCCCGCGACGACGATCCGGCCGGGCGACGGCATGGTAACGACCTCGACGCCGAACTCGTCGGCGCGCACGCGCGCATCGGAATAGACCTGCGCATTGGGATCGTCGGCCCCGTTCGGGATCGGCAGCAACAGCAGCCGTTTGCCGACGAACCGGGCAAGGTTGTCGACATGGCCGTCGGTATGATCGCCCTCGAGCCCGTCGCCGAGCCACAGCAGCGAACCAATGCCGAGCGCGTCGCGCAATCGCTGCTCGATGTCGTGGCCCGTCATCTGGGCATTGCGGTTGGGGTTGCGCAGGCACTGTTCGGTGGTGACGCCCAGTCCGCTGCCATCGACATCGATCGCGCCGCCTTCGAGCACCCAGTCGTGCGCGACCCGGTCGAAGCCGAAGGCTGCGGCGAGGCGCTGTCCGATGTCCTCGTCGCCCGCCATTGCGAACTTTCCGCCCCAGCCGTTGAACGCGAAATCGTTCGCCGCGCGGGCAGCGCCGCCGCCGCTGATGATCGGCGCCGTGTCGCGTAGCCAGACGTCGCCGAGCGCCATGCGCCGGATCGCGACGTGGCTGTCGCTCAGTAGTGCGTGCGCGGCCGCGTCGGACTCGGCGTCATTGACGATCAGGTCGACCTGCTCGCCGTGCCCGTCGTCGGCGACCGCGGCGGCGAACGCCGCGATCTGTCGGCGCGCGGCATCGAAGTCAGCCTCGGGCCATTCGTCGCGGTTGTGCGGAAAGCCGATCCAGACGCGTTCGTGCCGCGCCCATTCGGGTTGCATCTTGGCCATGTCGGATCGTCCGCAGGGACTCTCGATCAGCTGCTCGGACGGCTCTCGTCGCGCGCCTTGCGGAACTCGTCACCCTTGTTCCAGTTGGGCCAGGCGTCGGTCATCGCGAGCATCCGTCCGACCGCGTAATAGACCTTGAGATCGGCCATCATGCCGTCCCAGTTCCAGTCGTCGGTCACTTCGTCCGACGGCGCGTGATACCGGTTCTCGGTATAATCCTCGGCCGCTTTCTTGCCCGCCGCGACGCCGCCCTTGAGCAGGTCCTCGCCCGATTCGAAATAGAGCATCGGCACGCCCAGCTTGGCGAAGCTGAAATGGTCGGAACGGTAATAATAGCCCTTTTCTGGGGTCGGTTCGTCGACCAGAACGCGGTCGTTCATCTTCGCCGCCTTTTCCAGATAGCGGTCGAGATCGGACTTGCCGCGGCCGATTACGACGAGATCCTTGGTTGGACCGGCTGCCGACAGTGCATCCATGTTGACGCCGCCGACCGTCTGGCCGAGCGGGAAGACAGGGTTGGCCGCATAATATTCCGAACCCAGCAGGCCCGATTCCTCGGCGGTCAGCGCGATGAAGACGAGCGTGCGATCGGCCGGGCCCTGCGCGGCGTGCGCCTTGGCGAGAGCGACCAGCGCGGCGGTGCCCGTCGCATTGTCGACCGCGCCGTTGCAGATGCCGTCGCCGCTGGCGTCCTCGCCGCACCGACCGAGGTGATCCCAGTGCGCGGTGTAGAGGACATATTCATTGGGGCGCGTCTTGCCGGGCAGGATGCCGATGACGTTCTTCGACAGCGTCTTCTTGATCACATTGTCGAACGACAGCGACGCCTTGACGCCCAGCGGCACCGCCTTGAATCCGGGCTGCTTGGCGGCGGCGCGCAGCTTGTCGAAGTCCTGGCCTGCGCTGGCGAACAGCTGCTTGGCCTTGGCCAGCTGGATCCAGCCGTTGGCGGCGGTCGCGTCCATGTGGTTGTTGGTGGCATCGGCGACGTTCTGCGGGCCCGTCCAGCTCGATTCGACAACGTTCCAGCCATAGGCGGCAGGTTCGGTATCGTGGACGATGATCGCAGCGGCAGCACCCTGTCGCGCGGCTTCCTCGTATTTGTAGGTCCAGCGCCCGTAATAGGTCATCGCGCGGCCGTTGAATGCACCTTCATTGCCCTCGGTTTCCCAGTCGGGATCGTTGACGAGGATGACGACGGTCTTCCCCTTGACGTCGAGCCCGGCGTAATCGTTCCACTTTTTCTCGGGTGCATTGATACCATAGCCGACGAACACGACGTCGCTGTCTGCGACCGATATCTTGTCTGTCACGCGGTAGCTGGAGGCGACAAAATCGGATCCGTAGTCGAGCGACATGTCGGTCTTGCCGCCGGTGAACTTGAGCGGCGAGACGTTCTTGGCTGTAATCTCGACGAGCGGCACATCCTGGAACCACTGGCCGTTGTTGCCTGGCTTCAATCCCGCGCCCGCGAACTCGCGCGTCAGCAGCGCCATCGTCTTCTCTTCGCCGACAGTGCCGGGCATGCGCCCCTCGAATTCGTCACTCGCAAGCTCGCCGACCAGCGTCTTCATCGTGTCGAGTGACAGGTCGGGAATGGTGACGTCGGGCAACGCGCCGGTCTCGGCCGCGGCTTCGTTACCAGCTTCGTTGCCGGCCTGGGTGAAGTTGCAAGCGGTCAACAACAAGCACGCTGCAATTATCGCGGGAGCACGGGCTTGGCGGAAAAGCATCGGAGAAATCCTTCGGTTTTTTTTGAAGTGGCTCGTGCACTCTATGGATGGTGGCGGCGCTGCGCAAGCAAGCCCGTATCGATTCTCGTCATCGCCGGTTTTCGCGCACTGACCGAGTGCATCTGTCCGTTGGCAAAGGAAAAAGTTTTCTATAGCGTCCGTGTTAGAGATTATCGCAGACGGACCAAATCTTTGGGGGGATGGAATGAAAATGAATATGAAGATGCGCGCGCTATGCCTTGCTGGCGCGTCGCTTTTGACGCTTGGCCCGATCGTTGCGGCGCACGCCCAGGACGAGATCCAGCGCGAAGCCGTAATTCACGGCATGCGTTCGGGTTATTCGAGCGTGAACATTTCGCCTGACGGATCGAAGATCGTTTATGTCGCTGCGAGCAAGGGCGATGACAGCCTCGCCATGGTCGCCGACCTCAAGACCGGCGAGCAACGGCAGGTCGCCTTTACCGACGGAACTCCCTTTCGCCTCCGATGGTGCGACTGGGCGACAAACAGGCGTATTTTGTGCAACCTCTACGGAGTCACCAACAAGACACGAAACGGCGACTGGGCGTCGTATACCAAATACGTTGCATTCGACGAAAACGGGAAGGACTTCGTCGATCTCGAGCGCAAATCGCGCGCCGGCTTCGTCTGGGACCAGACGTGGGGCGGCACCATTCTGGCTTGGCCCCAGGACGACACAATTCTGATCCATCGATTCCAGCTACCGGAAAATCACGGTGGCCCGACCCGCAACACCAACGAAAATTATGGCTATGTCGTTGAAAGCGTCGATCTCAACACGGGCAAGTCGAAGAAGGAGGAATCCCCCGACCTCAACGCCGTCGATTATCTTGCCGACGAAGCTGGTGTCGTGCGCATAAAGGGTGAGCAGAAGGAGGATAACAAGGCCGAGTATTATTCCCGCGTCGATTATAGCTACCGACCACAGGGTAGCCGCGACTGGAAACCATTTTCCAGTGTGGTCGACGATCAGGGGCTGATGCCGATCGCGTTCGCCGAAAACGAAAACGCGGTTTACGCCTTCGACCGCACGACAGGCCGATACGCACTTTACAAGGTGAGCCTGGATGGCTCGTTGAGCAAGGAACTGCTGCTGTCCGATTCCGAAGTCGATGTCGACGGACTGATGATGCTCGGCCGTCGCGGCCGAGTCATCGGCGCAGCGTATCAAGGGGCGACCGAACAGCGGATCTATTTCGATAAGGAACTGGAGGCGATCACCAAGCGCCTGCAGGTCTTGCTGCCCGGCAATCCCAGCGTCAGGCTGGTCAGCGCCACAGAGGACGAGCGCAAGCTGATATTCGAAGCCACTTCCGCGCACGACACGGGGCGCTATTTTTTCTTCGATCGCGACAGCAACCAAGTGAAGCTCATCATGTCGGCCAACCCCGTCCATAAGGGGATAACGATGGGCGAGGTTCGCCCGGTCAGTTACAAGGCTGGCGACGGCACCGACATTCCCGCTTATCTGACCTTGCCTCCCGGCGTTGCGAGCGCGAAGGGCTTGCCCGCATTGGTCATGCCGCACGGCGGCCCGTCAGCGCGCGATACATATGGTTATGATTGGCTGGCGCAATATTTCGCAGCCCGTGGGTTCGCCGTGCTTCAACCCAATTTTCGCGGATCGACCGGTTTCGGTTCGGCTTTCGAAGGGAAGAACGGCTTTCGTGAATGGCGCAAGGCGATTGGCGACATCAACGATGGCGGGCGCTGGTTGCTGACGCAGGGCGTGTCGGCCGACAAACTTGGTATCTTCGGCTGGTCCTATGGGGGCTATGCGGCGCTCCAGACGAGCGTTGTTGACCCCGATCTCTACAAGGTGATCGTCGCGGTTGCACCGGTGGTTGATTTCGAAATGCTCGCCAATGACTGGGGCCGTGGTAATCGCGGCACCCGCAAATACGCGGGTCTGCAGGACGATCCCAAGGGCGGCTCCCCTCTGGGACACGTGGCCAAGATAAAAGCGCCTGTCCTGCTGGTCAGTGGCGATGCCGACCTCAATGTCGACATTCGCCACACCAAGGAAATGGCCAAGGCATTGAAAAGAGCCGGCAAGAAAGTCGACACCATCGTTTATGAAGGGCTCGACCACCAATTGCCCGACAGCGACGCTCGCATGGACATGCTGGTCAAGTCCGACAAATGGATTCGCGACGCCTTGGGTCTGCCCGACAAGCCCTGATCTTGCCGATAGCGGGCATTTGCTCCCGAACAGAAGGGTCGGTCCATCGATGGGCCGGCCCTTTTTTCGTTCGCATCCCGGGCAAGCGAAGATCAGCGCAAATAGGACTAGGTGGATTGATTTTCATACCGACCGGATCGGTCCGTTTTGGACTGAAGATCTGCGCTTCAATGGCTACGCCTCGATTTCCACGAGGCGGGTTAAAACTTTGTTTGCATGAAATTAATATCGCGATAGCATGCACCCAATCAAAGGGGGGGATCATGACAGCAAGGTTTCTTGGAATAACCGCCAGCGCGCTTTCGGCGCTCTTGTTGCTTGCCGGCAACGGAGGATCCGATGCCGCCGCAGCATTCGGCGCGCGAGAGAGCGTCGAGGATATCAGCCTGTCGCCTGATGGCACGAAGCTGGCCTATGTTGCGCCTGGACCGGGCCAGTCGGGGGCTGTCTATACCGTTTCGCTCGAAACCGGAGAGTCGGTTCGCGCGGCGGCGTCGGACGGCGATCCGCAGCGCCTGTCGAGCTGTCGCTGGTCGGCCAATACGCGTCTCGTCTGCAGGGTCTACGCGGTCGTCAAGGCGAATGACGAGATATATCCGGTGAACCGGCTGGTGGCGGTCGATGCCGATGGCGGCAACATCAAGATTCTCGGTGACAGCGAGAGCGACTACGCGCGCGGAGTGGCGCTTTCGGGTGGCTCGATAATCGACTGGCTGCCCGGCGAGGATGGCCAGGTCCTTATGGAAAAGGTCTATGTTCCCGAGCAGCGCAAGAACACGCGCATGGAACGAAAGCAGGAGGGACTCGGCGTCGAGCGTGTCGATACGCGCACGATGAAGACCTCGACGGTCGAGCGGCCTGCACGGGGAATCGCTGAGTTCATGACCGACGGTCGGGGCAAGGTGCGCATTCGCTCGGACTATGACGTGGCCGGGGGCACGCAAATGCTGACCGGGGACTATCGCTATTTTTATCGGCCGACCGGAAGCAACGATTGGCAGCCCTTGTCGGTTTACAACACCAATACCCGCGAAGGTAGCTATCCGCTGGCCATTGAGAGCGGCAGCGATACCGTCCTGATGGCGAAAAAAATCGACGGCCGAATGGCTATCCATCGCCTGTCGCTGGATGGTTCTATGGCCGAAAAGCTGGTATTTGCGCATCCGAATGTCGATGTCGATGACATCATCCGGATCGGCAAATCGCGCCGTCCGGTCGGGGTCAGCTATGCCACCGACAAGCGACAGGCCATGTATTTCGACGCCGAATTGGCAGCACTGGCCGAAAAGCTCCACAATGCGTTGCCCAAGCTGCCCATGATCCAGTTCGTTGACGCCAGCGATGACGAGAGCAAGCTCCTGCTCTGGGCGGGCAGCGACAGCGACCCAGGCCGCTATTATGTCTATACCAAGGCGACCCAGTCGCTCGCCGAAATCATGCTGGCGCGACCGCAACTCGAAGGCGTCAAGCTGGCGAGCGTCAAGCCGATCAGCTTCAAGGCGGCCGACGGTACCGTGATTCCTGGCTACCTGACCTTGCCGCCGGGCAGCACCGGCAAGAACCTCCCGACAATCGTCATGCCGCACGGCGGTCCGCAATCGCGCGACGAGTGGAATTTCGACTGGCTCGCCCAGTTCTTCGCCAATCGTGGCTATGCGGTGGTCCAGCCCAATTTCCGCGGTTCGGCCGGCTATGGCGACGCATGGTTCGAGGAAAACGGGTTTCGCAGCTGGCGAACGGCAATCGGCGATGTCGTCGATGCCGGACGCTGGACGATCGAGCAGGGGATTGCCGATCCTCAGAAGCTGGCGATCTTCGGCTGGTCCTATGGCGGATATGCGGCGCTCCAGGCGAATGTCGTGGCACCCGACATGTTCAAGGCGGCGATCGCGGTCGCACCGGTCACCGACCTTGCGCTGCTCAGGGAAGAATCGCGCGGCTGGACCGACTATCGATTGAACCGCGAGTTCATCGGCACCGGCCCGCATATCACGGCAGGATCCCCGGCCCAGAACGCATCGGTCTTCAAGGCGCCGGTGCTGATCTTCCATGGCGAACTGGATCGCAACGTCGCCGTAGGCGAATCGCGTCTGATGAAAGACAGGCTGAAAGATGCGGGCAAGCGCGTCGAATATGTCGAGTTCGAGAAGCTCGATCATTACCTGGAGGATTCGAGTGTCCGGTCGGCGATGCTCGCCAAGAGCGATTCGTTCCTGCGTGAGGCGATGGGGATCGCCAACTGAGCGCTTGATACAGGCAAACAAAAAGGGCCGGTCTCGCGACCGGCCCTTTTTGTTTTTGGCGCTGGTGCCCGATCAGCGCGAATAGAACTCGACGACCAGATTGGGTTCCATGCGAACGGGATAGGGGACTTCGTCGAGCGTCGGGATACGCACGAAGGTAACCTTCGAGGTGCCGTCGGGGGCGACGTAGTCGGGCATGTCGCGCTCGGCGAGGCTTTGCGCCTCGGCGACCAGCGCCATCTCCTGCGCCTTTTTGCCCAGCGAGATTTCGTCGCCGACTGAGATGCGGCGCGAGGCGACGTTGCACTTCACACCGTTGACCAGGATGTGGCCGTGGCTGACGAGCTGGCGCGCGGCGAACACCGTGGGCGCGAACTTGGCACGATAGACGACGGCGTCGAGGCGACGCTCGAGCAGGCCGATCAGGTTCATGCCGGTATCGCCCTTGATTCGGGCGGCTTCGGCGTAGGTGCGCTTGAACTGCTTTTCGGTGACGTCGCCGTAATAGCCCTTGAGCTTCTGCTTGGCGCGCAGCTGCAGGCCGAAGTCGGAGACCTTGCCCTTGCGGCGCTGACCGTGCTGTCCGGGGCCGTATTCGCGGCGGTTGACGGGCGACTTGGGGCGACCCCAGATGTTCTCGCCCATGCGGCGGTCGAGCTTGTACTTGGCGCTATGGCGCATAAACAGGATCGTCTCCAGTTGCTGTGTGCGAAGAATTTCGCGTGTTCCCGGGCCGCACCAACTG